>NZ_JAATOS010000035.1:0-21454 GCF_011806505.1 Salipiger sp. HF18
CTGCGGCCCGACCGGGTGCCCTTCATCCACGTGGGTGCGCTGCTGCTGATCGCCGCCGGCGCCGGCATGGACGCGCATTCCAACAGCGGCCTTGCGCCCCGCGACCTGATCCTGAGCCAGAGCCTCATCGGTTTCGCCTCGACGTTGTTCCTGCCCTCGGCCATGGCCACGGGGCTGCTGACCGCGCTCAGCAAGGGCCCGCAGTACCTGCTGAGCTTCATCATCGTGTTCCTGTCGAGCCAGATCCTTGGCGGCACCATCGGGGCAGGACTGTTCCGCAGCATCGTTACGGCGCGCACCGCCGACCACGCGGAGTGGATTGCCGAAGAGCTGACCACCGGCGACCCGCTGGTCAGCGCCCGGATCTCGGGCCTCGCGCAGCAGCTCTCGGCGCAGCTGACCGATGCCGCCCAGCTCAAGGCGCAGGCCGCAGCGCAGCTTGCGGCCACCGTCCAGCGCGAGGCGACCGTCGCCGCCTACAACGACGTGTTCGCCGCCATCTCCTTTCTCGCCCTAGCAGCCCTCGCGGTGCTGACGGGCCATATTCTCCTGAACTTCCTGCGCGCCCGGATGGCTCCCCCCGTCCCCGCCGCGCATTGAGGACCCTCCGATGAACGTACTGAAACACCACGTCCCCACCTTTCTCATCGTCCTGCTCGGCGTGCTGGGCATCGGCCTCGTGCTCTGGGCCTGGCACCTGCCGCCCTTCGACGGCGCCGAGGTCCGCACCTCGAACGCCTACGTGCGAGGGCAGGTCACCACGCTGTCGGCGCAGGGCGCGGGCGAAGTGACCGAGGTCCCGGTCTCGGATTTCGCCACCGTCGCGAAGGGCGAGGTGCTGGTGCAGCTCGACGACCGCAGCGCCCGACAGGCGCTGGCGCAGGCCGAGGCGCAGCTTGCGTCGGCACGCTCGGCGCTCGAGGCCAACACCCAGTCGATCCGCTCCGCCGAGGCGACGCTGCAATCGCGCGAGGCCTCCGCACGGGCCGCCAAGGCCGCGCTCGACACCACGCAGGCGTCCTGGACCCGGCTGCACAAGCTGCAGGAAAAGGGCGTCGTCTCGACCAGCGATGTCGAGGACGCCGACCTCGCGCTGCGTCAGGCCGAGGCCGCGCTGACCGAAGCCAGCAGCAACACCGACGTGGCGCGCGAGGCCGTGGCCTCGGCCAAGGTGCAGACCGACACGCTCAACGCGCAGATCTCGAGTGCCGAGGCCGCCGTCGCGCTGGCGCGCATCGACCTCGAGCACCGGGTGATCCGGGCGCCCTCGGACGGGCGACTGGGGCAGATCGGCGTGCGCGTCGGGCAATACGTGACCGCCGGTACCGCGCTGGTGTCGCTGGTGCCGCCGCAGGTCTGGGTCATCGCCAACGTCAAGGAGACCGAGTTTGCCGATCTCCAGCAAGGGCAGCGGGTCAGCTTCACCGTCGATGCCCTGCACGATCGCGCCTTCGGCGGGCATATCACGCAGTTCTCGCCCGCCACGGCGTCGGAATACAGCGTGCTCGGCAACTCGACCGCGACCGGCAACTTCACCAAGATCGCCCAGCGTCTGCCGGTGCGCATCGAGATCGACCCCGACCAGCCCGGCAACACCGAGCTTGCCCCCGGCATGTCGGTGGTATTGCACGCCCCCCGGCAGGAGTCCTGACCGGCCGGCAAGGCGGCGCCGCTCAGTCGAGCGGCACGCCCACGTGGTCCTTCAGCGTCTTCAGCACGATCTCGGAGCGCACCTGCGCTACCTGCGGGTGCGGCAGCAGCTTGAGGTGGATGAAATCGGCGAAGGCCTGAAGGTCGGCCACCCGGATGTCGAGGATATAATCCGCATCCCCTGACACCGAGAAGGCGGCGCAGATCTGCGGATGGGTCGCCACGAAGCGGGCGAAATCGCTCTCCATGTCGGCGCCGTGGCTGCGCAGGTTCACCCGCGTCACCGCCCGGAGGCCGAAGCCCAGCCGCGCCGCGTCGAGCCGGGCGCCGTAGCCGCGGATGATCCCCGCCTTCTCGAGCGCGACGCGGCGGCGCGAGATCTGGCTGGCCGACAGGTTCACCACCTCGGCCAGCGCGGCGTTGGTGAGCGATGCGTCCTCCTGAAGTGCCGCGAGAATTGCATTGTCGAATTGATCTATGCGCATTCCGTGCACCCCTCCCCCGTTTTCACCAGAGTCTCATGCATGAAGATGCGTCCGCAAGACACATTATGCGCGCACCCTGCATCGCGGCGCTGGCATACTGGTACCAGACACGCATTCCACGAGGAGGAGACGCGCAATGGGACCCTTCCCGCACGACGCCCCGAAGGCCACGATCAGCGACCGCAACCCCGCCGGCACCGATGGTTTCGAATTCGTCGAGTTCGCCCACCCGGAGCCCGGGGTGCTGGACACCATCTTCCGCCAGATGGGCTTTGTGCCCGTGGCAAAGCACCGGACCAAGGAGATCACGCTCTACCGGCAGGGTGACATCACCTACGTCCTGAACGCCGAGCCCGACAGCCACGCAGCGCAGTTCGTGCGTGATCACGGCCCCTGCGCCCCGGCCATGGCCTGGCGCGTGGTCGACGCGCAGCACGCGCTGAAGCGCGCGCTGGAGCTCGGCGCCACCGAATACACCGGCGCAGGCAAGTCGCTCGACGTGCCGGCGGTCGTGGGCATCGGCGGCTCGCTGCTCTATTTCGTCGACACCTACGGCGACAAGGGCAGCTGCTACGGTGGCGAGTACGACTGGCTGGGCGACACCGACCCGCGCCCCGAGGGCTTCGGCTTCTACTACCTGGACCACCTCACCCACAACGTGATCCGCGGCAACATGGACACGTGGTACCGCTTCTACGCCGAGACCTTCAACTTCCGCGAGATCAAGTATTTCGACATCAAGGGCAAGCAGACCGGGCTGGTGAGCCGGGCCCTGACCTCGCCCGACGGCAAGATCCGCATCCCGATCAACGAGAGCACCGACGAGCATTCTCAGATCGAGGAGTACCTGCGCGAGTACAAGGGCGAGGGCATCCAGCACATCGCCGTCGCGACCGAGGACATCTACGGCAGCACCGACCGCATCGCCGACGCCGGGATGGAGTTCATGCCCGCCCCGCCCGCGACCTATTACGAGATGTCGCATCGCCGTGTGAAAGGCCACGAGGAGCCGCTCGACCGGATGCAGGCGCGCGGCATCCTGATCGACGGCGAGGGCGTGGTGGATGGCGGCATGACCCGCATCCTGCTGCAGATCTTCTCGAAGACCGTGATCGGCCCGATCTTCTTCGAGTTCATCCAGCGTAAGGGCGATGACGGCTTCGGCGAGGGCAATTTCAAGGCGCTCTTCGAGTCGATCGAGGAAGACCAGATCCGCCGCGGCGTGCTGAAGGGCGAACCCGCCGAGTGATCTTGCCCGAAGCGGCCTGATGACCTGACAAGATGTCCAGCAAGGGGCGCCCGCGCGCCCCTTGCCCTTGCCGGAGTGCCCGATGGCCTGGACCGACTATTCCTCCGCCCCGCCCGCGGGCACCCCCGTCTGCGCCTCGGCCGAGGTGACCGGCACCCTCACGCTCGAGGTCTCGAGCGAGGCGGGCCGTTTCCCGATGATCCTCGTGCAGAGCCCCGAGGGCCTGCGCGGCTACGTCAATGCCTGCCCGCACCAGTACCTGCCGCTCGACTATCGCGGCGCACAGCTTTTGTCGGCAGATGGGACCATGCTGCTCTGCACCGCGCATGGCGCCCGCTTCGACGCTTCCAGCGGCGCGGTGATCGGCGGTGCCGACTGCGGGCTCGACGCGGTGCCGCTCTACGAGCGGAACGGCCAGATCCTGATCGGCGGCTGACCCGGGCTGAGCCGGGCGCTCAGCCCACCACCCCGCCCTCGCGGGCCCCCTGCATGGCCTGACCGAGACGCAGCACCTCGGCGCCGCGGTCGCTGTCCCGAAGCAGCCGCACGACCTCGTCGGCGCGCTGCGGCAGGTGCAGGAAGTAGCCCTGCAGGTAGTCGACCCCGGCACGCTCCAGCACCCTGAGCTGCCCCTCGGTCTCGATTCCCCCCGCCACCACCGCCCGGCCATCCGCCTGCGCCGTCTCGACCAGCGAGTGGATGATCGAGCGCGCCGTGGCGTGGCTCTCGCAATCGCGGATCAGCGAGCGGTCGAGCTTGATGATGTCGCAATCGCTTCGCGCGAGGCTGGCGATGCACGCGTAGCACGAGCCGAAATCGTCCAGCGCCACCGTCACCCCCGCCTCGCGCAGCCGTGCGATGTTGTCGAGGACGGTCCGGCTCTGGCTCAGCGACTCGGAGTCGGTGATCTCGATGAAGAGCCGCGCGGTCGGCATGCTCCGCCCCAGCAGCTCCGCCAGCACCCGCTCGGCGAAGTCGGGGCGCTCGAACTCCCAGGGACAGATGTTCACCGAGACCGCAATCTCGGCGGGCCAGTCTGCCGCCAGTTCGATGGAGCGGTGGAGCACGTACTCCCCGATCTCGCCCAGCAGCCCCTCGGAGGTGCCAAGCTCGATCACCTCGCGCGGATTCACCGGCCCCAGCACCGGGTGACGCCAGCGCAACAGGCTCTCCATCGCGCGGATCCGGTGGTCGCCACCCGAGACGATGGGCTGGAACTCAAGCTCGATGCCACCGTCGCGCAGTGCCGCGCGCAGATCCTCGGCCAGCCCCATGGACCGGCGCTTGCGCTGCGCCAGCCCCTCCGAGAAGAACCCTACCTGCCCACGCCGCTTGGCCTTGTTCGCCCGGAGCGCCAGCTCGGCCTCGCGCAGCAGCTCGGCGATCTCCTTTCCGCCCACCGGCCCACAGGAGGCGCCCAGGGTGCAGGTCAGCCCGAAGACCCGGCCGTCATGCACGAAGCTCTCATTGAGCACCGCCTGCATCTCGGCACCGCGGCGCTCGAAGGCACGGCGCGAGGGGAAGAGCCCGGCGAAGAGGAATTCGTCCCCGCCCTTTCGGCAGGTCACCCCGGTGGCGCCGGCGAAGGACGCCAGCCGGCAGGCCATGGTGGTGAGCAGCGCGTCGCCCATCGCGTAGCCGAAGGTGTCGTTCGACCACTTGAGATTGTCCGCGTCGACGAAGAACACCCCGAGTTGACTGTTCGACGCCCCCGCCTGCGCGCCGCCGCAAAGCGCCGCGACCCGCGTCAGGAATTCACGGTAGTTCGGCAGCCCGGTCATGGCGTCATGGCTCGCGAGCCTCTGCACCTCCGCCATCGCGGCGGCCTCGTCGGTGACATCCTTGATGTAGCCGTTGAAGTAGACGCCCTCGCGCCCCTCGAGCGTGGCGCAGCGTCCGCCGATCTCGAGCGTGCGGGGCCGCGACACGCCGCCCTCGTCGCCCACCCTGAAGCAGAAGCTCTCCGGCGGCGCGGCGTTCCGGCGCGACAGTTGCGCCAGCGTACACCGGTCGGCGTCCGTCACGCCCCCGAGCCGCGACAGCTCGAGCAGGGCCGACAGGTTGCGCGGGTGGCCGGGCATGGCATCGACCCCGAGGATGCGGCGCACCGGCACGTCCGAGGTCACCAGATCGAGGTTGCCCCGGGTCTGCCAGATGCAGTTGTCGTGGCGCTCGTGATCGTTGCCGATCAGCAGGTCGAGCAGCGAGATCTGCGATTCCGCCCGCAACTTCTGCGCGTACTCGTGCGCGAAGATCCGGAGCTGCCGGTGCAGCGCCGCGGTGATCATCAGGAAGAACGAGCAGGTGATGAGCAGGAAGGGGACCGCCAGCGCTGGCAGTCCGATGAAGATCGCCGGCGGCACCGCGACCGCGAAGACCGCGACGTAGGCCAGCGCCGCGAGCGGCACCGGGTACAGCGCCAGCCCGCCGGCCGCGATGATGCCGCTGGTGAGCGCTCCGATGAAACCGATCTCCTCGAGCGAATTGTGGGAGACGAATTTGAGCAACGGATAGGTCCAGACCAGCCCGAGCAGCATCGAGAACACCACCAGCTTACCGATGCTGCCGACGCTGGCGGTATGCCGCTTTTGCCGCTGGTGCACGAAGCGGTGCCGGTAGGCCGCCCGCGCAATCATCAGCAGCACCAGCACGACCCACGCCATGTCGACCGAGTTCAGATGGCCGGCGCGCGCTTCAAGCAGCACATAGGAGGAAACGTTGACGAGGTTCGCGAACATCACCAGCGGCGTCAACGAGGTGATGGCCGCAAGCTGGTGCTTCCGCAGCAGCGGAAGAAAATCGTCCGGCAGCGCCTCGGCCGAATCGAGGCCTCGCAGCACGATCCGGTCTGACCAGGCACCGAGCCTGTTATAGAGCCACTTCATGTATCTCCGACCGAGAATCCCCTGCACTCTGGACGTCAGCCTTTCTTAAACTCGGTTAACATCGCGTTAAATTCTGCCCGGCTGCGCGAATCCTTTCAGCAAATCGCGCACGCGACCCGGCCTGATCAACCCTTGAGTGCGTCGATGAACAGCTCAAAATGCCTTTTGGCGAGGACCGAGGCCAGCGCCGACGAGCTGTCGCGTGGCGAGATCAGCGCCATCGTGAGATCGGGCAGCGCCGCCGCGCGCAGCGGCAGCGCCGCCAGCCCCGCCCCCGCGCCCTCGAAAGCATCGGGGCAGACCGCGATGACCCCATGGCCGCAACCCTCGCGCACCAGCTGGCGCAGCAGCTCGAGACTGTTCGAGGTCATCACCGGCGCCAGCTCGACCCCGGCCCGGGCGGCGGCGATGTCGAGCACGTCGCGCAGGTGGCTCGTGGCGTCCGGGACCAGAACGGGGCGCGAGAAGAAACGATCGAGAGACACGCTCTTGCGGCCGTCCTCGGGCATCAGCGCGAGCACCCGGAAGGGCAGCTCGCGCAGGACCGAGACCCCCGGCAGCGGGCGCGGGCTGAAGGTCAGGCCGAAATCCGCCTCGCCCGCGATGACCATCTGCCGGACCCGATCGGACTCGGCCACCCGCACCGAGGTGAAAATGCGGGGGTTCTCGCGGAGAAAGCCGCTCAGCGCCTGCGGCAGGAAGCTCGTGACCGCCTCCTGCGGCACCGCGATGCGCACCTCGCCCCGGCGCAGCCCCTTCAGTTCCTCGATCTCGGAGGCAACGGCGCGCATGTCCTTTTGCCAGCCCCGCATCCGGTACATGAGCAGTTCCCCCGCCGAGGTCAGCCGCACACCGCGAGGGTGACGCTCGAACAGTGGAACACCCAGTTCCTCCTCGGCGCGGAGCAGCTGCTTGTCGATGGCCGAGGCGGACACGTTCAGAACTTCTGCCGCACGACGGATGCTGCCGAGCCGGGCGATCTCTTCCATATAACTGAAAAACCTCGTGAAAAAGACCCGCTGCATGCCCGATCACCCTGTTCCACCGCCCTCCCGCGGGCATCTTTCCAGAGCGTTGAGAAAAATTCAACGCTGTGTTGGATTCTTGGCGTTTGTAACGGCTCCGTGACCGGGCCATCCTTCGCCGCAACGCAGCAGTCCCACTCACGGAGCCGCCCTTGCGCCTGATCGCGCCCGACTATTACGACGTCGACATCGCCGGCGAGACCATCTCGCTGCCGATGCTCCAGCTCGACGACCAGCGCGCCATCGCGCTGCTCATGGACATCGACATGGGCCTCGCCTTCGCCGACCGCGTGGGCCGGGCGCTGGCCGCGCGCTTCGCCGCCATGGCGCCCGAGATCGTGGTCGGCAGCGCCACGCTGGGCATCCCGGTGGCGATGGAGGTGAGCCGCCACCTCGGGCTCGACAAGTACCTGATCCTGCAGAAGTCGCCGAAGTTCCACCTCGCCGACGCGCTCGAGGAACCGGTGCGCTCGATCACCTCGGACAAGCCGCAGCGCCTGCTGCTCGACCGCCGCCAGATCCCGCTGCTGCAGGGGCGTCGCGTGGTGGTGGTCGACGATGTGATCGCCACGGGCGCCAGCATGGCCGCCGCGATGCGGTTGGTGCGCCGGGCGGGCGCCACGGTGCTCGGGGCCGGCACCATCCTGACCGAGGGCATCGCCTGGCGCGAGGCGCTGGCCGAGGACGCCGCGCTGGTGCAGCGGCTCGGACGGATACCCCAGTTCCGCGTCGTCGACGGCGAGGCGCGCATCGACCCCGCCAGCGTCGAGGCAGACATGACCCGCCCGGAGCCCGTTTCGGGCTGATCTCGCCGCGCGGCAGACGGTCGGGGAGGAGGCCGGACGCCGCGCCACATCGCAACCACAGTCCCGCGTGCCATGCCGGCGCCGGGTCGCAACCAGAGGGGCACCCGGCCCCCGCCTCACCGCAAACCGACAGGGATCTGACCCATGACAACCCAAACTCTCCCCAAGGACAGCGGCTCGTCGCTGTTCCCGCTCGTCCTCTCCATCGTCGCCGCTGCCGCCACCGGCGTGCTCTGGGCCTACGCCAACCCGATCCAGCTGGTGCCCGGCGTCATTCAGTGGCGAATCTTCGCCTTCCTGCCGCCGCTGATCGGCATCCTGCTCGGCTGGAAGAGCGGCTTCATCTGCGGCTATCTCGGCACCATCGTCTGGTCGCTGCTCGCGGGCACCTTCATCCCCGCGCATTCGCTGATCGTCGACGGCATCATGGTGGGGCTCACCGGGCTCGTGCCGGGACTGCTGTTCAACCCGGCCACCACCACCTTCGACAAGTCGGCGCTGGTGCGCATCGCGCTGGTCTGCCTCGTCGTCGGCCTCGTGATGGTGGCGGCGGTTTCGGCGAGCCTCGCCTTCCTCGGCATCTTCCCGTTCTGGTGGGCGGTCGGCTACCTCGGCCTCTCGGACATCGTGCCGATGCTGATCGGCACGCCGCTGCTCGTGGTTCCGGCGCTCAAGATCCTCAACGCGGCACACCCGGCGGGCTTCAAGCGCTTCTGATGCTGCTCGCCGCCGACAAACTCACGCTGGGGTTCGGCACGTCCGAACCCCTTCTCCGCGACGCGACGCTTGCGCTCGCGCCGGGCGGGCGCCTGCTGGTCTGCGGCGCCACCGGCAGTGGCAAGACGACGCTGATGATGACCCTCGCCGGCGTCATCCCGCAGATCACCCCCATCGCCCGTTACGAGGGCCGTGTCGCGCTGAACGGCGAGGACGTCGCCACGCTGCACCGCGACGCCCTGTTCTCGCGCGTGGGCTACGTGGCGCAATCGGCCGAGGACCAGCTCTGGGATCTCTCGGTCGAGGACATCATCGCCTTCCCGCTCGAGAACCGCGCCACCCCGCGCGACGAGGTGCGGGCACGGGTCCGCTACCTCATGGAGGACCTCGAGCTCACCGAGCTTGCCGGCCGGCGGGTGCTGACCCTGTCCGGCGGAGAGCGGCGCATGGTCGTGCTCGCCGCGGCGCTGGCCTCGCGCCCCGAGCTGCTGGTGCTCGACGAGCCCACCACCGGCCTCGACCCGGCGGCGCGCGAACGGCTCTGCCGGGCGCTGGAACAGGCCGCCGAGCATGTCTCGGGCGTGGTGATCGCCGAACAGGATCCCGCGCATCTGGCCCCGGTGACGCAAAGCCTTGCGCTGATCGCCGAGGGGACGCTTTCCGCCGTCACGCCGCTGGCGCCCGCGCTCGACGATGCGGCGCTCTGGACCCGCGCCGGGCTGCTGCCGCCGCGCAAGCCCTCGGGCCTGCGCCCTGCGGTGACGCCGGGTCGCGAGCTGCTCCGCGTCCGGGGCCTGCGCACCAGGCTTGCCCGCGCCTCGGGCAAGCCGGTGCTTGACGGGCTCGACCTGACGCTGCGCGCGGGCGAGGTGCTGGGCGTGATCGGCCGCAACGGTGCCGGCAAGACCACCCTGATGAAGTCGGTGCTGGGCCTGATGCCCGTCGCTGCGGGCGAGATCGCGCTCGACGGTCAGGCCGCGCAGGGCTGGACCACCGCCCGCCGCGCCCGCCACATCGCCTACGTGCCGCAATCCATGCGGCAGATCCTCTTCCACATGACCGCCGCCGAGGAGGTCGCCTTTGCCCGCTCCAAGGGCGAGGGCCACGAGGATACCGAAACCGTGCTTGCCCGCTACGGGCTCGGCGGACAGGGCGAGACCAACCCCTTTGCGCTTTCGGCCCGCCAGCAGGGGCAGCTCGGCCTTGCCTGTGCCGAGGCCTCGGGCGCCGCCATTGCCATCGTCGACGAGCCGCTGCTGGCGCGCGATCTGGCCGGGCGCGCATTGCTCGAGACCTTCCTCGGGCGGATGACCTCACAGGGGCGCGCGGTGATGCTGATCTCGCATGACCTCGAGCTGGTCGACGACGTGGCCACCCGACTGGCGCTCGTGGGCGCGGGGTACATCCCCTATGACGGCCCGGTCGGCGAGGGTTGGCAGAGCCGCGCCTTCGCGGCGCTCGGCTGGCCCGCCCCTTATGGCACCGCACGGGAGTCCGCCGCATGAGCCGCCTGCACGACCTCAATTTCTTCGTGAAGCTCGGCACCGCCTTCGCGCTGATGATCGTGGCCTGGCTGGCCCCCGACTGGCGCTGGGGCATCCCCTTCGCGGCGCTGGTACTGGCGCTTCTCTGGGTGACGCGGGTGCCCAAGCTCGGCGGCTACCTCAAGGGCGCGGGGCTGCTGACGCTCATGGTCATCGTGAGCTGGATGATCAACCTGCTGCTGCAGGGCATCGCCCCGCTCGACGCGCTGGCCATCGCCGCCAAGATGGCCGCCCGGCTGGTCGCTACCACGGCGCTCTTCTACTTCGTGATGGAAACCTCGACCCCCGGCGCAATCCTCGCCGCCTGCTCCGCCGCGCGGCTGCCGGCGGTGGCGACGCTGGTACTATCGCTGCTCTTCGGCATCATCCCGATGCTGCGCGACGAGTTCGAGCGCATCGCCGACGCGCAGCGCGCCCGCGGCATGGAGATTGACGACGTGAGCTTCCTCAAGAAGCTGCGTTTCGCGCTCGCCCGCGGCGTGCCGCTTCTGGTGCAGGCGATCCGCACCGCCCACGCCATCAGCTTCTCGCTGACCCTCTATGGCTTCGACCTGTCCCGCAAGCGCACCACGTGGCGCGACGTGGGCCTGATGGTAGAGCCCCGCATGACATGGAAGGACCCCATCCGATGACGGACCAAGCCGGACGCCAGACCTGGCGCGTCGATGTCGAGGGCTACCCGCTCGACCTGCCCATCGTGCCGATCAACCCCGAGTTCGCCATTTCGCTGATGATGGTCATCGACCTCGGCGTGAAGTTCGGCGAGCACATCGGCAAGGAATTGGCCCGCAAGATCGCGCCGCTGCAGCCGGACATCATCGTGGGACCCGCGACGCTGGGCATTCCCGTCGCCATCGAGGTCACCCGGGCGCTCGGGCTCGACGACTACGTGGTGCTGCAGAAATCGCCCAAGCTCCACCTCGGCGACGCGCTGGTGCAGACGCTGACCTCGATCACTTCCAAGGGCGAGCAGCGCATCCTGCTCGACCGCGCGGCGATCCCGCTGATCGAGGGCAAGCGCGTGGTGGTGGTCGACGACGTGGTGGCCTCGGGCTCGAGCCTCAAGGGCGCGCTGGACCTCGTGCGGCAGGCCGGCGGCAACGTGGTGGGCGCGGGCGTCATCCTCACCGAGGCGCAGGACTGGCGCGAGACGCTGGGCGCCGATGCCGAGACGCTGGTCTCGCTCGCGCATATCCCGCAGTTCGCCCCCGGTGCGGACGGGGTCTGGCAGCCGATCCCCGGCACCTGAAGGGCCCCTGCCCCGCCGCTCGCGACCATGCCGCGAAGCTGCAGGCACCTATCGGCCCGCTTCATGAATGGCCCCGGTGCCGGGCAACGGCATGCCCGGCCCGCCCGCGCGGGATGAGTATCCAGGCCAGCCCGAAGGCGAAAATGAGCAGTGCGGCGCCAGCGATCTGCACCTCGTGACAGGCCCGCGCGAAATCCTGTGTCGGGGTTCCGTCGCCCTCCGATAGCGCCGTCACGGCAACCAGCAGCGCCAGCCCGAAGGCGAGGCTCATCTGGTGCGCCACGTTCACGAGCCCCGATGCCGCGCCCGCGTCGTCCTTGCGCGCCTTGGGGATGCCCGAGGTGGCGAGCGCGCCGAAGCAGAGCCCCGCCTGCAGCGGCGAGAAGCCGTGGGCGCCGCTGCAGGAACTGCCTGGCGAAGAAGAAGACCCCCACCATCACCGCGAAGAAGAGAAAGCGCGCAGCAGGCCCCCCTGCCCGGCCACGATTCGATGTGATCACGGGCCCTGCCGCCTCTGCCCGATCCCGCGCCTCGGCCTCTTTCAGGCGCAACAAACGCGAAATGCATGGCATTTCTTCAACAAGTCAGTGACTTATCCACAGCCGGTGATCCAAAGCCTGAAGCTGCGCATGGGGTTCGCTCGGCTTATGCGCGAAAAAACTGTTGTCTGGCGATGAGTTGCGTGTCATGAGTTCTGTAGTCGCAAGATTGCGAAATTCCCGCGGTTTAGCGACAAAACCCCGAAGACCCACCAAGAGGTCGCGAGAGCAGTATGGATACGACAACCGAGATTTCCGAATCCAATTCGATCGCGGCCTTCATCGCCGCAAACGCGACCCGGCTTTCGGAGGCGCTCAATCATCATATGCGCAACAGCTTTCAGCCCGAAAGCCGAAAGACGCTGCGCAAGTTTCATCCGGCCGAGGTCTCGGAGCTGACCGGCATCAGCATGTCGAACCTCCGCACCCGGCACCAGGATGGAGACTTCCCCGAGGTCGAGACCGACCCCCGCGGGCGAAGGCTCTATTCCGCCGAGGAAATCGAGCAGATCCGCCACGTCATGGCCCGCACCGGCCGCAACGGCGACGCCTACCTTCCCGGTCGGCGCGAGGGCGACAAGCTGCAGATCATCTCGATCGTCAACTTCAAGGGCGGCTCGAGCAAGACCACCACCGCGATCCACCTCGCGCAACGCTATGCGCTGCGCGGTTATCGCGTTCTGGCCATCGACATGGACCCGCAGGCGAGCCTCACCACCATGTTCGGCTACCGACCCGAGATCGAGTTCGCCGAAAGCGGTACGGTCTACGACGCACTGCGTTACGAGGATCCGGCACCGTTGAGCCAGGTGGTGCGGAAGACCTACTTCCACAACCTTGACCTTGCGCCGGCGGGCCTCCTGCTCTCGGAATACGAGACCGAGACCGCCTATGCGCTGCAGCACAAGATCGACCCGCCCTTCACCCAGCGGCTGGCCATCGCCCTGGACGAGATCGAGGACCGCTACGATCTCGTGATCATCGACTGCCCGCCGCAACTGGGCTTCACCACGATGACCGCCCTTCTGGCGTCGACGGGGCTTCTGATCACCGTCGTGCCCAGCATGCTCGACGTGGCATCCATGGCGCAATTCCTTGAAATGGCAGGAGAAACTGTCCGCACGCTGGAAGAGGCGACCGGCCCCATCGACTGGAACTTTCTCAAGTTCCTGGTGGCCCGCTACGAGCCCACGGACGTGCCTCAGTCGCAGATGGCAGGCTTCCTGCGGTCGATCCTGCTTGACCAGGTGCTGACCACGCCGATGCTGAAATCCACCGCGATCTCGGATGCCGGCATGACCCAGCAGACGATCTACGAGCTCGATCCCGGGCAGGTGGTGAAGAAGACGCTCGACCGGATCATGGAAAGCGTCAACGGGGTCGCCGACGAATTCGAGAAGACGATCCAGCAGGCTTGGGGACGGGAGGTCGACTGATGGCACGCAGGAACCTGTTCCAGCCCCCTCCCCTGCCCTCCGCCTCGGCGCAGGAACCTGCGCCGGCCGAGAGCAAGCCGCGCTTCCCCAACACCGGCGCAATGAGCGGCGTGAAGTCTACGCTCAAGGACCTGTCGAGCAACGCCGTGCGCGAGATCGCCGTCGAGACCATCGAGGAAGGCGGTCCCAAGGACCGGCTGGCCTTCTCGGACGCGGACGTGGCGCAGCTGGCGGAGAGCATCCGGCAGCACGGCCAGCAGGTGCCCATCATGGTGCGCCCGATCGCCGAGAAGCCGGGCTACTACCGCGTGGTCTACGGCCGTCGGCGCCTGCGGGCGCTGCGCAGCCTCGGCATCCCCGCCAAGGCACTGGTGCGCTCGCTCAGCGACGAGGAGGCGATCCTTGCGCAGGGCCAGGAGAACTCGCAGCGGCTCGACCCGAGCTTCATCGAGAAGGCGCTTTTCGCCGCCGAACTCAGCGACAGCGGCTACGAGCCCGCAGTGATCCTCGACGCGCTCGCCATCGACCGGCCGATGCTGTCGCGCATGACGAAGGTGGCGCGCACCATTCCCGAGGCGGTGGTGCAGCTCATTGGTTCGGCGCATGGCATCGGGCGCCGGCGCTGGGAAGAGCTCGCCGACAAGGTGCGCGGCCATGACGTCGATCTGAAGAAGGTCGCGGATGGGGCGGACCTTGGCGCGGTGGCGACCTCGGACGACCGTTTCGCGCGGGTGAGCGATGCCGTGACCGCGCTGCTCTCTGCAGTGCCCGAGGCCAAGACGCCCCCCTACCCTGCCCGCGCGTTCCGCCATCGTGACGGAACGCCGCTGGCCGAGGTCAAGGAAACCGCGCGCGCATTGACTTTGAAGGTGTCCAAGAGCGATCAGCCCGACTTTGCCCGCTGGCTGCGGGACAATGCGGAAGCCGAGCTGACGCGTCTCTACGAGGCATGGCGGTCGGACAAGACGTCCGGCTGACCCGATAACGAGCAGAAACCACAACAGACAGGAGCACGACCAGCAGCCCGAAAAAGAGAGAGCCCCCCAAGGTCACCCCCGGAGAGCCCAATCTGTGCTTAGCACCCTCAGATTTACCAGCTTCTCCCACACAGTCAACAACAACCGAATCGGTTGAACGAAGAATTGCGGCCTTTTCACTGAAAAAGCCGTGAGCGCTTCGTCGTACGGTGGGGACTTTCCCGATCAGGTTGCCGTGACAGGCACATGACATTCATTCAGGCATCCGCGCCCACCGGGCAGCGGAGTGTTTCCCCGTTGTCCGCGGACAACGGCTACCCGGACCGTCACATCGTGATGGAGACGCTGCGAACGGCTGCGCCGCTCCTGGGGCTTCGCGCCCCGGTGCTCGCGACACTGGACGCCCTGCTCTCCTGCCTCCCCCCGAAGCGGACGCACCACACAGTCTTCGCCTCGAACGCGACGCTGACTTTCCGGCGCAACGGCATCTCGGATCGAACCCTGCGGCGGCACGTGGCGCTCCTGCAGGACGCCGGTCTGCTGACGCGCCACGACAGTCCCAACCGCAAGCGCTACTCCCGTCACAACCGCGAAGACGGCATAGCTCTGCGCTTCGGCTTCGACCTCACCCCGCTCTACCGGCGCATGACCGAGCTCGCACGTGTCGCCTGTGACGCCCGCACCCTGCAGGAGCGCATCGCCTACCTCACCTGCAAGATCCGCGCCGCCGCCAACGACCTTCTGATGTCCGACCCCGAGCACGAGGCCGCTACCCTTGCCCGTGCCGCCCTGCGTCGGAAGCTCACGGTCTCGGAGTGCGAAGCCTTGCTCGAGCGGCTCGAACAGACCCCCGCCGAGGGGGCATCGGACCCCAGTGAGACGATGGATATGACCGGCAGAAACGGCCAAAATGTCCGGCACCATCAGAACTCAACAAAAGAGAATATTGATAGAACCGCAGAGACCAGCACGCAGCCCTCGCGACAGGACACCAGCCCTCCGGACCAAGGCAGAGAAATCCCGGTGAAGGAGATCGTCCGGCTCTGCCCCGAGGCCGCGCAGTTCGAGCAGGCTCCGACAGAGACCGTTGGCGATGTGGTCGCCCATGCGAGGTTTCTTGCACCGATGATGGGCATCGACGCCCGGAGCTATGATGCCGCCAGGTCCCGGCTTGGAGAGACCGGGGCCGCGTTGACGGTCTGGGGGCTGATGCAGATCCAGCACCGCATCCGTAAGCTCGGAGCTTATTTCCGCTCGATCACCAGCGGCGCCAGAAGCGACGGTTTCGACCCCATCGGCCTGATCCTGTCTCTGGATCGCGAGCGCATACCCACGACCTGAGGGGCGGACATTGTCCGCGGACAACACGGCTTGTCCGGTCCTCCCGACAGCGCCGATGTTGCGACCTAGGGCTGTGTTCCGGGGGCCCACGCCATCCGGTAGACTTCCGGGAAAACCAAACGAAGAGGGGCATGACATGCAAGCGCATCCGCATCTTTCGCCCGCAGTTCCGGGATGACCGCGGCCATCGACATTGCCGGCGCCACGCTGCGCGCAGACGATCTGTCCCAGCTCCGTGCCCTGGTCGAGGCAGGCATTTCCACGAGCCTCCCGCGCCGCGTTCTGCTCGTCGCGGATTTCCGCCCCTCGATGCTGCAGGGTCGGAGCCGGGCCTTCCGCTCCGTCGCCGCGGCCGAAGCACTCACGGTGCTCGGCTGGCAGGTGGCCGAGGCCGGTGGCTCCGTCGGGCTGATGACGCTCGGGACCGGGGCGCCGGTTCGGGTGCCGCTGGACGCGGGAGCCGAGGGCATGCGGCAGGTGGTTTCGGGATTTGTCCGCGGACACGAAGCAGCCGCCGCTCATGCCACCGCCGGCTGCCTTGACGACGTGCCGCTCGACCGGCTGCTCTCGGATCTCGACCTGAGCGGGGACGAGATCCGCGCTGTGGTCATAGCCTCCGGCTTCGAGTTTCCCGGCGGAGGATGTGCCGCGCTGCTACAGGCGCTGTCCGCCAAACACCCCGTCCGGTTGGTCCATGTTACCGATGCCGCCGAGGCCGACGAAACAACGGGACAGGGCAGGGCACTCGGACTGCCAGTCGTGACGCTCGACGCCGGGCTTCTGCCCGAAGCCATGCCGTCCGTTCTCGCCGAAGTGTTCCGATAAGCGGGCTCTTCGGACCCTGATGACCCGCCGGAGCGCCGAATTGGCGACGTTCTGCCCGCCTAAGATGATCTCCAAGTCAAATAAGACCTAAGTTTATCAATTTTGAGGTCGTTTCTCCCGCGATGGACCCCAAACGCAGCCTATACTTACGGCTGCATTGCCAGAATCCTGCTCTGCCCGCACCCTTTGGCGCGAGAGCGCCTTGGGAAGGGCGCGTCTCTCAGGGAGGAGTGAAACGAAGATGGGAATTCTAGGAAAGCTCTTTGGTGGCGATGAGGGAACCCCTCCGCCGTCCTATTCACATGTGAAGATTCACCCCCAAGTGGACAACGGCGTGGGTTCGGCCACGCCCGGTTTCTCGGGGGGAACACTGAAATGCAAATGCGCGACCAATCCGGTCGTTGTCGTCGTGAGTGCGCAGACCGCGCATAACCATGTCTGCGGCTGCACCAAGTGCTGGAAACCCGACGGCGCGATCTTCAGCCAGATCGCGGTGGTCTCGCGCGATAAGGTGGAGGTGACCGAGAACGCGGACAAGCTCGAGATCGTTGACCCCAGCGCCGCCATCCAGCGCCACGCCTGCAAGGAGTGCGGCGTGCACATGTATGGCCGGATCGAGAATACCGGCCACCCGTTCCACGGCCTCGACTTCGTGCACACCGAGCTCTCGACCCAGAAGGGATGGTCGCCGGCGGAATTCGCGGCCTTCGTCTCATCGATCATCGAGTCCGGTGTCGATCCCTCGCGCATGGACGAGATCCGCGGCCGGCTGCGGGCGCTTGGGCTCGAGCCCTACGACTGCCTTTCGCCGCCGCTGATGGACGCCATCGCGACGCACGTGGCCAAGACGAGTGGCGTGCTGAAGTGACGCCGCGCGGGCATATCCGGCCCCGCCGGGGGCGCGCTTCGCGCCCCACCGAGTAGGGGGCGTGCGCGGCCAAACGCGATGCGGGATATGCTCGACGCACCATGTCCGGGGACAGGCCATGGGCCGGTCCGGCCCCGCGGAAAAACTCGCCCGCCGGGCCGGACCGGAACAACACCGTTGCGCGAACGAAAATTTCTGCGTTAACCTCCCGGAGGGAGGACATTTCAATGAAGGACATGAACGACGTCCCGTCGGTCGGCATGATCCGATCCGTCGTGATCGTTGACGATCATCCGCTCTACAGCGACGCCCTGGCCGCGGCGCTTCAGCTCGTGTTCGAGGGGGTGAAGGTTTCGAAGGCGCAGACTCTTGGCGCCGCGCTGGACCTGATCGAGTCGGGCGAACTTCCCGACCTCGTCATGTTCGACCTCAAGCTTCCGGACGTCTGCGGCATCTCGGGCTTCCAGCGTTTGCGGGCCGCGCTGCCCGATGCGCCGATCCTCGTCATCTCGTCGCTGACCTCGGTGCAGGTGGTGCAGGCCCTGATGGAGGAGGGAGCCGCCGGATTCCTGCCCAAGGACGCCTCGGCGCAGCTTCTGCGCACCGCGCTGCAGGAGATCGCCTCGGGCCGGAAATACGTGCACTCAGGATACCAGAGCTGCCCCGTCGCCATGGTTCCCGAGGATCGCTTCGACGCCTCGCACCCGAAGCTGGCGGAACTCACGCCGCAGCAGAAGCGCATCATGAAACTGATTTGCGCAGGCAAGCCCAACAAGCAGATCGCCTATGAGTTGTCCCTTGCCGAGGCGACGGTGAAGGCCCACATCACTGCGCTGCTGCGCCGTCTCGGGGTTCAGAACCGGACCCAGGCCGCAGTGCTGGTGGAGAGCGCGCAGCCCGCAACGGCCATCGGGTCGGGCGAGGCGGACGCGCAGGCCTTCCTGAGCCACTGACGCCATGATCCAGGACCGGACGCGCCCGCGCTTCGTGCAGATTGCCGTCTCGCGCGCGGCGGGCGCTGCCGCCGCGGTGGACGAGGCGCTGGCTGGCATCGACCTTGCCGAGGCGTGCTTCCTGCTGGCCTTCGTGCCCGAGGGGCTGAACCTTGGCCGCGTCGCCGAGGCGCTCGAGAGCGGGGCAGGGGGGGTGCCGGTCTTCGGCTGCACCACCGCGGGCACCATCACCACCGAGGGCTACGAGACCGAGGCTCTGCTGATCCTCGCCTTCCCGCGCGAGCACTTCCGCTGCGCCTCGATGCTCATCGAGCCGCTGAAGCCGATGACGATGAAATCCATCGCCGCCGACGTGCGCGCCCATGCGGCCCGCTTCAGGCGCACCGCCGGGTGGAACCGGCTGGCGCTGATCTTCGCCGACGGGCTCTCCAAGCAGGAGGACCTGCTGGTCGCCACGCTCGAGGCGGCGCTGGGGGAGGTGCCGGTGTTCGGTGGCTCCGCGGGCGACAACCTTGCCTTCCGCGAGACCTTTGTCCTGCACGAGGGCGGCTCTCACACCAACGCGGCGCTGCTGCTGCTGATCGAGACCGACCTCGGCTTCCAGGGGCTGGGGTTCGACCACTTCCTGCCCACCGGCTGCCAGGTGGTGGTGACCGAGGCGCTGCCGGACGAGCGGCTGGTGCTCGAGATCAACGGCGCGCCTGCCGCGCTGGAATATGCCCGGATCGTCGGTTGTCCGGTCGAGGATCTCTCGCCGCAGGTCTTCGCCGAGAACCCGATGCTGGTGCGGCAGAACATGAACTACCACGTGCGCGCCATCCACGACGCTCCGGGGGCCCACGCGCTGAGCTTCCTCGGGGCCATCGACGACGGGCTGATCCTGACGCTCGGGCGGGGCAAGGAGATCATCGAGACCCTGCGCTCGGAGCTCGACGTGCGCGGGCCGCATGACGAGGCGCCGGATTTCGTGCTGGGCTTCGACTGCGTGCTGCGCAAGCTCGAGATCGAGCAGAAGCAGCTTTCGGGTCCGGTCAGCGAGATCTTCCGCGACCGCCGCGTCGTCGGTTTCAACACCTACGGCGAGCAGCATTGCGGCGTGCACGTGAACCAGACCTTCGTGGGCGTCGCCTTCTTCGACCCGGCGCAGAGGGAATTCGCATGATCGATCCCGACGAACCGCTCGAGACCCAGGTCGCCCGTCAGGCCAAGATCATCGACGCGCTGATGCGCCGCGCCAACCGCCAGCACGAGGTCGGCGGCTCGGCCTATGGCGCCTTCCAGTCCGCCATCGCGCTGCAGGGGCAGATCTGGGCCAAGACCCGCGACCTCGAACGCACCACCGACGAGCTGCGCCACGCCCGCGACGACACGCAGCGCATGCGCAAGAACCTCGCGGATGCGCTGTCGGCCATGGACGGCGGCGTTGCGCTTTTCACCGCCGGGCGGCTCGAGGTCTGCAACGACATCTTTCTGAAGCTGCTGCCCGACGTGTCCGAGCGGCTGCAGCCGGGGCTCACGGTCGAGGACTGTTTCGCCGCCATGTCCGAGAGCCGCCACCTGTCGAGTGTCGAGGGCAACTTCGACGCGGCGCTGGCGCAGGCGCGGCGGGGCAGGGTGGGCACGTCGGTGGTCTCTCTGGTGATCGAACTCGCGGGCGACCGCTGGTACCAGATCAACCTTCAGCGCACGAGCGCCGAGAACCTCGTGCTGCTGCTCACCGAGATCACCCCCATCGTGCGCCGCAACCGGTCCGAGAAGGAAAGCCTGATCGACCGGCAGGCCGACTACCTGCAGGCGGTGTTCGAGAACATGACCTCGGGGGTCTGCACCTTCTCGCCGGCGGGCGAGGTGATGATGTACAACCAGCAGTTCCGCCAGCTGCTGGGGCTGCCCTACACCATGCTGCAACACGGCACCGACCTGCAGCGGCTGCTGGATTTCGTCGCACAGCACCGGCTCATCGCCGAGGCCGCCGAGCACGACATCCACCACTGGCTCGACCGGCTCGAACGGCAGGGCCGGCTGCGGCGGCGGGTGCGCCACGCCACGGGACGGATGCTGGACCTGCACGCCCACCGGCTGCCGGACGGCGGCGTGCTGCTCGAGCTCAAGGACGTGACGCTCGAGAGCCGTGCCACCGAGATGCTTGAGAACCGCGTGACCGAGCGCACCGCCGAGCTGACCCGCGCCAACGCCCAGCTGCGCGAGCAGTTCGACGAGATGGCGAGGGTCGAGGAAGAGCTGCGCGTCGCCAAGGAGCGCGCCGAGGCCGCCGTGTCCTCGAAGACCCGGTTCCTCGCCGCGGCGAGCCACGACCTGCTGCAGCCGATCAACGCCGCGAAGCTGTTGATCGCGACACTGATGGACACGACTGCCGACACGCGCTTTGCCCCTATGGTTGAGCGTCTCGACGGTTCCTTCTGCTCGATCGAGCAGCTGCTGCATTCGCTTCTCGACATCTCTCGGCTCGAAAGCACCGATCAGGCGCTGACCCCGACCGAGGTCTGTCTCGGCACGCTGATGCGCTCGGTCTGGGAGGACCAGACCCCGCTGGCGCAGCGCAAGGGGGTGCAGCTCGACGTGGTGCCGAACATGTGCTTCGTGCGCTCGGACCCGGTCTACCTGCTGCGCTCGATCCAGAACCTCGTGGTCAACGCGATCCAGTACACCGCGCCCGGCGGCCGGGTGCTGGCCGGATGCCGGCGTCGCGGGAACACGGTCGAGCTGCAGGTCTGGGACACCGGCATCGGGATCTCGCGCAAGGACCAGAAGCGCATCTTCGAGGAATTCGCGCGGGCCGACAACGTGCCGCTGGGCTCGGGCGTGGGGCTCGGGCTGTCGGTGGTCGACCGCACCTGCCGCCACCGCGGGCACAAGGTGCGCGTGCGCTCGAAACCCGGTGTGG
>NZ_JAATOS010000361.1:0-4118 GCF_011806505.1 Salipiger sp. HF18
GCCTGCACATCGACAACGGCGTGCGGATCATCCGGCTCGACGCGGTGGCGTTCCTGTGGAAGCAGCTCGGCACCAACTGCATTCACCTGCCGCAGACCCATGCGGTGATCCAGCTGATGCGGCTGCTGATGGACTACGCCACCGAGACCGTCATCCTGCTGACCGAGACCAACGTTCCCAAGGCCGAAAACCTGTCCTATTTCGGTCATCGCAACGAGGCGCATGTCGTCTACAACTTCCCGCTGCCGCCGCTGATCCTGCACGCGATGATGTCCGGATCGGCGCGCTACCTGATCGAGTGGCAGCGCACCATGCCGCCCGCACCGCTGGGCTGTGCCTATCTCAACTTCACCGCCAGCCACGACGGCATCGGCATGCGCCCGGCCGAGGGTCTGCTTCCCCCGCCCGAGAGGGTGAAGGTGCTCGACACCAGAAGGGAGAGAGGAGGGGTTGTCTCGATGCGCTCGCTGCCGGGCTCGCAGACCATCCCCATGTCGCTCGAGGGCATTCCGGCGCTCTACATCCACTCGATGCTGGCAACGCCGAACGATCTTGAGGCGGTGGAGCGGCGCGGCATGAACCGGGCGATCAACCGCCACCGCTGGGACTACCCGACGCTGCTCTCGACGCTGGGCGACGAGGAGACGATCCATGCGCGCGTGCTCGAGGCGCTGTCGGACCGGCTTCGGCTGCGGGCCGAGCAGCCCGGCTTCCACCCCAACGCCACGCAGTTCACGCTGAACCTCGACCAGCGGATCTTCGGGCTCTGGCGGCAGTCGCTGGACCGGGCGCAGTCGATCTTCGCCCTGCACAACGTCAGCGGCGAGACCGTCGAGATCCCGGCGGGCGAGCTCAACCTCATCGCCGACGAAACCTGGGTCGACCTTCTCAGCGGTGAGGAGATCGCGTCCGGTGCGGTCGAGATGGCGCCCTACCAGTGCCGCTGGATCACCAACCTGTCCTGAGGGCAGGCGACCCGTCGGGACAGCTTTCGCGGGAATATGGCGGGCCGGCGAATACGTCGGCTTTTCGCCGCATTCGACACAAATGATTCGCGAGGCATTTAGCTTGATTCCGGGAAGTCCCTGACCAATCCTCGCACGCTGCGGGGATTGGACACGAAGGCGGAACAACGCCTGCAATATTTTGGGGCCGCAGGCCGGGTATGGTCTTTGGTCCAGCCCTCTGATGGACTGTTTCTGATCCAAGAACAGTGGCTGCGAGGTTGAAGGATCAGCTTACATGAGTGGCCTTTAAATGCTGGTCCTTCCCGGGTGGGCTCGTCGAGGGCGGGAAACAGTTAACCCTTAAGTAACGGAAAAATTGTTATAAATCTGTAAGGGTTGCGCCGGGCTCGGCGCGCCCACGTCCGCGGTGCGGACAGTTTTTTCTTTCTGCACCCACCCCCGCGGCATAAGAATTTCCCAAGCCCGACAGAGGGAGTGAAGGCATCAGGCCACGGGGGCGGCCGCAGACCTGCCCGATCTCCGCAAGGGTGCGCTGCGACACGTATGTGCGGAGACATCCGCTGCCCCGAACGGTCTGCGTTCACGGCAGGAGCATGGTGCGAAGCATGTACGTTCGGCGCAGATCCTGAAGGCAGGTCGAGTGAGCAAACAAGGCGGCGCCTTCCGGCGCCGCTGCCAGTTAAGCGGTTCGGGACCCGGTGTCCCGGTCGGATGTAACGAGGGTCGAAAGAATGGCAGATCTGGTTCTGGATTGGAGCGCTCTCGGCGCCTACGGCACCAGCCTGGATGATACGGCGACCGATGCGGTCACCACCACGGTCGAGACCGGCGGCGTCTCCGTCGACATCACATTTACCGCGCAGGACCACGAGGCGCAGGCTTCCACCGTCAACTTCGACGGCTACGTCCCCGAAGGCTCGGACGTCGACGCGAACTCTCATCTCAAGCTCTTTGGCATCGGTGGCGACGGCGACGGAGTGTCGCCGACCTCGACCACGGTGCTCAACTTCAGCTCGAGCAACGCCGACTACGGCGACGAGGTCCAGAACGTCTCGTTCCTGCTCAACGACGTCGACGGCGGCAGCGGCAGCGATCTCGGCGACCTGCTCGAGTACCCGGACACCTCGGGCGGCAGCTTCCAGGACAACGTGACGATCCTCGCCTATGACGCAGAGGGCAATCCCTGCGAGGTCACCATGACCGCGCTCGGCAGCACCACGACGATCAGCGACGACACCGCCACCGGCAGCGACGTCACCGCCTTTGCCGAGCAGAACGGCACGGTGCAGGTCTCGATCGCGGGGCCGGTGTCGCGCATCGAGGTCATCTACGAGAACGGCGGCACCTCGACCCAGGGTGTGCTGATCTCGGACGTGTCCTTCTCGACCACCGACCCGGTCATCGACGACCTCGGTCCCGTCGCCGAGGATGACAGCGCGATCACCGACGAGGACGTGGCGGTCACCATCGACGTGCTCGAGAACGACAGCGACCCGGACGGCGGCACCCTGACCGTGACCTCGGCAACCGCCACCAACGGCACCGTGGTGGTGAATAGTGACGGCACGCTGACCTTCACGCCCGAGCAGGATTACAACGGCCCGGCCGAGATCACCTACACGGTCGAGGACCCCGACGGCAACGAGGCCACCGGCCACGTCGATATCACCGTGGAGCCGGTCAACGACGCGCCTGTCGCCAACGACGATACCGAGAGCACGCCGGTCGACACGCCGGTGACCTTCGATCCGACCGACAACGACACCGACGTGGACGGCGATCCGCTCACCGTCACCGATGTCAGCGATCCGGAGAACGGCACCGTCGCGATCAACGGGGACGGCACCGTCACCTACACGCCGGACGAGGGCTTCAGCGGCACCGATCAGGGCACCATTGTCGTCACCGTGTCGAACGACGGCCAGCCCACCGATCCGCCTGGCGGCGAGAGCCCGGTGAACTCGGCCCCTGTGGCCGCGAATGACCTCTACGCCACGACGCTGACCTCGCCCGCGACCTTCAACCCGACGCTGAACGACAGCGACCCCGATGGCGACACGCTGACCATCACCTCGCTCGGCGAGGCGCCGAACGGCACCGTGACACTCAACGACGACGGCACCGTGACCTTCGTGGCGGACGAGGGTTTCACCGGCTACGACAGCTTTTCCTACACCGTGGCGGACGGCAACGGCGGCGAGAGCTCGGCCTATGTCACTGTCGAGGTGCTGCCCTGCTTCACCCCCGGTACGCTGATCGCGACGCCGCAGGGCGAGCGGCTGGTCGAGGATCTGGTCGTGGGCGACCGGGTCATCACCCGCGACAACGGCATGCAGGAAATCCGCTGGATCGGCCGCAAGGAGCTGACCGGCCACGAGCTGGCGCGCAAGCCGCATCTGCGTCCGGTACTGATCCAGCAGGGCTCGCTGGGCAAGAACCTGCCCGAGCACGACCTGCTGGTGTCGCCGAACCACCGGGTGCTCGTCGCCAACGACAAGACCGCGCTCTACTTCGAGGAGCGCGAGGTTCTGGCGGCGGCCAAGCATCTGACCGGGCTCGCCGGCGTGGACGAGTTCGACACGCTGGGCGTGACCTACATCCACATGATGTTCGACAACCACGAGGTGGTGCTGTCGAACGGCGCCTGGACCGAGAGCTTCCAGCCCGGCGACCTGTCGCTGCGCGGCATCGGCGAGGAGCAGCGGCAGGAGATCTTCGAACTGTTCCCCGAGCTGAAGCACGCCGAGGGGCTCCGGGCCTATGGCGCGGCGCGCCGTTCGCTCAGGAAGCACGAGGCGGCGCTTCTCACCAGCTGAGACCGAGGCCCGGGACGCGAGAACGGCGTCCCGGTGCCCCTCTGCCCGGCATCGGGATGATACGAAAGACGGGGCGGCGCGACCGCCTCGTTTTTCGTTTGTGCCAGCCCCCGGACATGACAACGCCCGCCCCGCGGAACGGAACGGGCGTTTTTGTTCTGCGCCTTGGGTCGGCTTCAGTCGCCTTGGCCGGTCGACGGCTCAGCTGTTGCCCGAGCCGGTGAACCGCGCCGCATCCGCCGCTGCGCGCCGGATGGCGTTCGACTTGTGCACGGTCTCCATGTACTCGGCGTCGGGATCGCTGTCGTAGACGACACCGCCGCCGGCCTGGATG
>NZ_JAATOS010000362.1:0-4114 GCF_011806505.1 Salipiger sp. HF18
CCCGTCCTCCGCGAGCTGCGGCAGAAGTTCGAGATCGCCGCGCAGGCGCGGGCCGGGTGCCTCGAGGGCTGCGCAGAAGTTGTCGAAGTTGCGGTAGGCGCCGCGGTGGTCGATGGCCGCGACCAGCACGTCGCCGGGCATCGCGTCGTCGCTGGTGATGAGCCGCTCGGCCCGGCCGAAGACCGAGGCCGCGATGCTGAGCTGCGGTGCTGCGAAGTTGGTGTGGCCGCCGACCACCGGCACGTCATAGGCGGTGGAGGCGTCGCGCAGCCCCTGCAGCAGCGGCGCGGCAGAGGCCTCGTCCGGGGCCCAGATCTGGTCGACCAGCGCCACGGCGCGCCCGCCCATGGCGGCGATGTCGGAGAGGTTTACCATCAGCGCGCACCAGCCCGCGAACCACGGATCGTCGGCGACGAAGGCGGGGATGAAACCCTCGCCCGCGAGCAGGTCGTAGCCGCCGTCACGCGGCAACGGGGCGGCATCGTCGCCGGGGCGCCCGTCGGAGGACGCGCTGAGCCCGAGCGCCCGGGTCGCGCGCGCGATACCGAGCTTGGAGCGGATCGAGGGATGCTCCCTCAGCGCCTCGGCCAGCGTCGAAAGCGTCATGCCCGGACCCCGCGCAGGCGCGGCCGATGGTACCAGCCGGCGACCGGGTCGGGGCAGGGCGGGTAATGCAGCAGTTCCGCCTCCATGCGCATGTGCGGTGTGCCGTGGATCGTGACCTCGTCCAGCGCGCGCCAGTGCAGGCGGCGGAAAAGCGTCACGTTCTGCATCTGCACGTGCGCGAGGAAGCGGGTGCAGCCGCGGGCGTTGGCGGTGCAGACCGCCAGCCGGATGAGCTCGGCCCCGAGCCGCCCCACGGCGCGGAACTCGCTGTCTACCGCCAGCCGCGAGCCCCACCAGAGGCCCGGCACCTCTTCGTGGATGCGCACCGTGCCCACCACCTGGTCGGCCTCGTGGGCATAGGTCGAGAGCGCCACGAGATGGGTGGCGATGAGGTCGATCCCGTCGCGGTCATGGTCGCAGAAGATCCGCTGTTCCGCGACGAAGACCCTGTGGCGCAGGGCCTGCGCGCCCTCGGCCTCGAAGCGTTTCGACGCGGCGCGGATGTAGTAGCCGGGGCTCTGGAAGTTGCGGCGCTCGAACTCGATCATGCGGGCACCTTGAGCTTCTCGTAGGTGGCCAGAGCCGAGCAGGCGCCGCACTTGCCGCAGCCTGCCTTCATGTCGCTCGACAGGATGCCGGCACGGGCGATCATCTGGCCGAGCGGGTGCAGGATCCCGGCCATGAAGGCGGCGGAGGGGGCGGGGTGGCTTTCCAGCGGCGTGCCCGAGATCGGCACGAAGGGCACGACGAAGGGATAAACCCCCATGGCGCAGAGCCTTTCCGACATCGCGAGGATCGCCTCGCGCGTGTCGCCGAGGCCCGCGAGGATGTAGGTCGAGACCTGCCCGCGCCCGAAGACCTTCACTGCGGCCTCGAAGCTCGAGAAGTACTTTTCCAGCGGCACCGAGGCCTTGCCGGGCATGATGCGCTGGCGGACCTCGGGCGTGACGGCCTCGAGATGCATCCCCAGCGTGTCGATGCCCGCGTCGACCATGCGCTGGTGCCAGGCGTCGTCCTCGGGCGGTTCGCACTGGCCCTGCAGCGGCAGGTCCACCGCAGCCTTGATCGCCTCGGCGCTCTCGCAAAGCACCTTTGCGCCGCGGTCCTTGCCCGCAGGCGTGCCGGTGGTCAGCACCATGTGGGTGACGCCGTCGAGCTCGACCGCCGCCCTGGCGACCTCGGCCAGCTGCGCGGGCGTCTTGTGGGCGATGGTGCGCCCTGCAGCGAGCGACTGGCCGATCGAGCAGAACTGGCAGGTCTTCTTGCGGCTCTCGTAGCGGATGCAGGTCTGCAGCACGGTCGTGGCAAGCACATCCTTCGAATGCAGCGCGGCGATGTGGCTGTAGGGGATTCCGTCCGCGGTCTTCAGCCGGTAGAACTTCGCCGCCGTCGGAAAGCGCACGCTGGCGACGAAGGCGCCGTCGCGGGTGACCCGTGCCTCGCCGGTGGCGTCGGGCGCCTCGACGAGGAAGGGGCTGTCGAAGCTGGGGGCGGTGTGCACCGGGATCATCACCGTGCGGTCGCCGATGGTGATCGCCTTGTGGTCGGACGGGCCCGCCCCGCCGCGACGGCTCTCGTGACCGGCGCGGGGATCTACAAGCCGCATGCCATGGGTCTGCAGGTCGTTGATGAGCTGGGCGTCAGACATCCTGCTCTTCCTCCTTGGGTTCCGGGGAAACATCGGTGACGCGGCGCGTCGGCGCGGGCCGCGCGTCGTGGTTCAGCGACAGCAGCTCGGGCCGGGCGTAATGGCCGACGCTGTCCATCATGCGCTTGCGCTTGGCGACGAGCTTCATGTCGAGATCGGCGATCAGGATGCCTTCGCCGGACGTCAACGGCTCGGCGAGGTGACGGCCTTCGGGCGAGACGATGCAGGTCATGCAGCCCGAGCGCATCGCCTTCTGAAGCTGCAGGTCGGGGTGGATCTGCGCGATCTGCTCCTCGGTCAGCCAGCCGGTGGCGTTGACCACGAAGCAGCCGGATTCCAGCGCGTGGTGGCGCATGGTGACCTCGATCTGGTCGCGGAAGATGTCGCCCACGAGGCTGCCCGGGTAGTGCCCGGCGTGGATTTCCTCGTGCTGGGTCATCAGCGCGTAGCGGGCGAGCGGGTTGTAATGCTCCCAGCAGGCGAGCGCGCCGACGCGGCCGACACAGGTCTCGACGACCTTCAGCCCGGCGCCGTCGCCCTGACCCCAGACCATGCGTTCGTGGTAGGTGGGGGTGATCTTGCGCCGCTTCAGCACCAGCGTGCCGTCGGCGTCGAAGACGAGCTGCGCGTTGTAGAGCGAGCCGTGGTCGCGTTCGTTCACGCCCAGCACCACGACCACGCCGCGCTTGCGGGCGGCAT
This sequence comes from Salipiger sp. HF18, assembly GCF_011806505.1. Lineage (NCBI taxonomy): Bacteria > Pseudomonadati > Pseudomonadota > Alphaproteobacteria > Rhodobacterales > Roseobacteraceae > Salipiger > Salipiger sp. HF18. The sequence continues at coordinate 2,954 of NZ_JAATOS010000362.1, forward strand.
CGGCCACCGCCTGCGTCTCGGGCGAGGGCACGACGACCGCCTCCTTCATCAGCTCGAGATGCGGCGCGCCCTGCCGGACCGGGGGCAGAACGAAGCTGAAATAGGGGTAGTAGGGCACGAAGGTCTCGGGGAAGACGATGAACTGCGCGCCCTTGTCCGCGGCCTCGGCGATGGCGTTCAGCACCCGTTCGATCGTGCCCGCGCGGCCCGAGAGGTCAGGGGCGATCTGGACGGCGGCGGCGCGGATGGTATCGGTTCTCATCGTGGCTCCTTGGGTGACGTGACCGGCTTCGGGGAAGGGGCCGGGCCGCGGTCGGGCAGCCCGGCGGCCGGAGGAACGGGGGCGTCCTCCGGCGGGTTGGCTCAGACGGTCCAGGTGTCGAGGATCACCGCGTTGGCCTTCTTGTGCAGGAGGATGCAGTCGAGCACGTCCTGCGGCGCGATCGGAACGATGCCGGGCAACAGCGAGGGCTCGCCATGACCGTAGAGCGCCTGCAGCGCGAAACGGCAGGCATACACCTTGCCGCCTTCGCCCATGAACTTCTTGAGATTGACTGCAAAGTTCTGGTGGCCGGGGAAGGCCTCGTCGCCCAGCGTCGGGAAGCCGCGCTGGATGCCGAGGGTGACGCCGGGGCCGTAGAGCAGGATCGAGGTCTCGTAGCCCTTGCGGTTCAGGCGGATGGCATTGAGGATGTTGACGAGGCCGATGGAGCCCTCGAAGGCGACGGTGTGGAAGGTGACGAGCGCCTTCTCTCCTTCGTCCGCCTTGACGTCCTCGAAGACCTTCTCTTCGTAGTTGACGAAGACATCCCCGTCCTTGTGCGCTTCCTTGGTGACTTCAGGCATCGTGCCCTCCTTGTTGGTGGTGCCAACAGGGGTGGCGCGGGTGAATTGATTGCATCAATAGTCAGTTCAATATACATACAATGTAAGGGGCATTGATTGCTAATCTTTGGCGTCAATGCTGGTATTTTGTGCATCTCCGGGTGGGTTTCCCGTCGTTTCCGCTGGTCCAAACGACATTTCGGTCGGGTGATCCGGTCAATGATTCTGGCGAGGCCATACAATTACCCCTTCAATCCGGGGGCGGGGTGGCATACACATTCCGAAACGCGAAGGCAGGACTGATGATCGACTGGACCCCCGACACCCTCGACAACG
>NZ_JAATOS010000363.1:0-4068 GCF_011806505.1 Salipiger sp. HF18
AAGAAGAAGTACGGCAACAGGATCTCCTGGGCCGACCTGATGATCCTGTCGGGCACCATCGCCTATGAGGTGGCCGGCCTGAAGACCTTCGGCTTCGCCTTCGGTCGCGAGGACATCTGGCACCCCGAAAAGGACGTCTACTGGGGCGCCGAGAAAGAATGGCTCGCGCCCTCCGACGGCCGCTACGAGAGCGTCGACGATCCCTCGACCATGGAAAACCCGCTTGCCGCCGTGCAGATGGGGCTGATCTACGTGAACCCCGAGGGCGTCAACGGCAACCCCGACCCGCTGAAGACGGCCGCGCAGGTGCGCGAGACCTTCGCCCGGATGGCCATGGACGACGAGGAAACCGCCGCGCTGACAGCGGGCGGCCATACCATCGGCAAGTGCCACGGCAACGGCGACGCGGGCTTCCTCTCGGCCGATCCCGAGATGGCGGGCGTCGAGTATCAGGGCATCGGCTGGATGAATACCAAGGGCCGCGGCGTCGGCCGTGACACCGTGGTGTCCGGCATCGAGGGCGCCTGGACCAGCGAGCCCACCAAGTTCGACATGGGCTGGTTCGACATGCTCTTCGGCCACGAGTGGGAGCTCAAGAAGTCGCCCGCCGGTGCCTGGCAGTGGATGCCGGTCTCGATCGACGAAAAGGACATGCCGGCGGACGTCGAGGACCCCTCGATCAAGACGATGCCGATCATGACCGACGCCGACATGGCGATGAAGATGGACCCGGCCTACAACGCGATCTGCCAGAAGTTCATGGCGGACCCGAAGTACTTCGAGGACACCTTCGCCCGCGCCTGGTTCAAGCTGACCCACCGCGACATGGGCCCCAAGGCCCGCTACTTCGGCCCGGATGTGCCCTCCGAGGACCTGATCTGGCAGGATCCGATCCCCGCCGGCTCGACCTCCTACGACGTCGCCGCTGTGAAGGCCAAGATCGCCGCCGCCGGGCTGTCGCTCACCGACATGGTCTCGACCGCATGGGACAGCGCCCGCACCTACCGCGGCTCGGACATGCGCGGCGGTGCCAACGGTGCGCGCATCCGTCTCGCGCCGCAGAAGGACTGGGAGGCCAACGAGCCCGCCCGTCTTGCCGCGGTGCTGGCCAAGCTCGAGCCGATCGCGGCCGAGACCGGTGCCTCTGTCGCCGACGTGATCGTTCCGGCGGGCAACCTCGGCATCGAGCAGGCCGCCAAGGCGGCGGGCTTCGACATCGAGGTGCCTTTCGCGCCGGGCCGCGGTGACGCGACCGACGAGATGACAGATGCGCCCTCCTTCGACTCGCTCGAGCCGCTCGCCGACGGGTTCCGTAACTTCCAGAAGGCCGATTACGTGGTGAGCGCCGAGGAAATGCTCCTCGACCGCGCACAGCTGCTCGGCCTGACGGCGGCGGAGATGACCGTGCTGCTCGGCGGCATGCGCGCCATGGGCACCAACTACGGCGGCTCGAAGCTGGGCGTGTTCACCGACCGCGAGGGCGCGCTGACCACGGACTTCTTCGTGAACCTGACCGACATGGCCTACAGCTGGGTCCCGGTCGCGGACGGCACCTACGAGATCCGCGAGCGCACCACCGGCGCGGTGAAGTTCACCGCCTCGCGCGTCGATCTGGTGTTCGGCTCGAACTCGGTGCTGCGCGCCTATGCCGAGGTCTACGCCCAGGACGACAACGCTGAGAAGTTCGTGAAGGACTTCGTGGCGGCCTGGACCAAGGTGATGAACGCCGACCGCTTCGACATCGCGGCCTGACGACGGCGCGCCGGGGCACCTGTCCCGGCAGCTTCAAGCAACATCGGACCCCGCATGGCGCTGGCCGTGCGGGGTCTTTTCATGGCCAGACGGGGCAGGGCGCGCTGCGCCGATGCGCCGCACGGCTGCGAACGCCGCTTCCGATGCCGCCCGCGCCGTGGCATAGCGAGGGGATGCTGCAGCGCCTCCTGTCCCTCTTGCCGGCCGTCCTGCTTGCTGTCGCCCTCGCGGCGACCGGCGTGAGCTCGGCCGGGATGATGGCGCCGGATGCGGATGCCGTGGCCTTCGCGCAGTTCGAGCACGCCCATGGCGCCGTGCAGGGCGATCTCTGCGGCAAGAGCGGTGGCCACGATCACCACTGTCCCTTCTGTCACGGCCTGCCCGAGGCGGCGCTGCCGCAGCCGGAGGACGCGCAGAGCCTGCTGCTGCCGCATGACGGCTGGCGGCGGATGCGCGACCTGCATCGTGCGGCCCAGGCCCGCAACCCCAGTCACGCGCCGAGAGCCCCTCCGCAGCGCGCCTGACGGCATCCCGCCGTCCCCGCGACCGGAACCCGGCCCACGGCGCCCCGCCGCCGGGCCTCTCTCGTATCGCCCGCGCCTGACGCGGGCCCATCGGACTGGACACATGACCGAAACCCCCAACCGCGCGGCCGGTGCCGCGCTCTATCGCGCTGTCTGGCGCTGGCATTTCATCGCCGGGCTGGTGATCCTGCCCTTCGTGCTGATCCTCGCCGTCACCGGCGGCATCTATCTCTTCAAGGACGAGATCAACGACGCCGCCTACACCCGGCTGCGCCTCGTCGAGGCGGGCAGCACGCAGCTTGCGCCGTCGCAGATCACCGCCGCGGCCCTCGAGGCGCATCCCGGCACGCTCTATTCCTACGCACCACCCGCCGCCGCCGACCGCAGCGCCGCGGTCGGCATCCGTGGCGAGGACGGGCTCAAGGATACCGTCTACGTCGATCCCTACAGCGGCACGGTGCTCGGCCATCTCTGGGACGGCGGAGCCGCGGGCAGCCCCGCCATGTACGTGGTGCGCAAGCTGCACTCGCTGGAATACGTCGGATGGTTCGGCAACCGCCTGATCGAGCTCGCCGCGGGCTGGATGGTGCTGCTCGTCGGCACCGGCATCTACCTGTGGTGGCCGCGCGGGCGAAAGCTCGGCACGGTCTCGATAAAGGCCAGCCGCGGCCGCCCGTGGTGGCGCGACCTGCACGCGGTGACGGGGATCTACACCGGCGCCTTCATCGTCTTCCTCGCCATGACCGGCCTGCCGTGGTCCGGCGTCTGGGGCGGCAAGTTCTACGACTACGCCTATGCGCTGGGGCTGGGCATGCCGGACGGCTACTGGTCGGGCAAGCCGGTCTCGACCGTGCCCGTGGGGGACGTCGTGAACCGCGCGCCGTGGATCATGGAGAAGCAACCGCTGCCGCTGTCGGGCGACTCGGCGGGCGTGCCGCAGGCGCTCGACTCGGTGGTGGCCACGGTCGAGGGGCTGGGACTCGTGCCGGGCTACGCGGTGTCGATGCCGAACGGTCCCGATGGCGTGTTCACCGCCTCGGTCTATCCCGACGACATCTCGGACGAGCGGGTGATTCACCTCGACCAGTACAGCGGAGAGGTGCTGTATGACGCGGGTCTCGCGGATCTGGGCGCGCTCGGATGGGCGGCGGAGTGGGGCATCAGCATCCACATGGGGCAGGCCTGGGGCCTCGCGAACCAGCTCGTACTGCTGGCGGCCTGCGCGGCCATGGTGATGCTCTGCGTCTCGGCCGCGATGATGTGGTGGAAGCGCCGCCCGTCGGGCGCGCTCGGCGTGCCGCAGGTGCCGGCGGACTGGCGAATCCCGCGAACGCTGCTTCTGATGGCAGTGGCGGCGGGGATCTTCTTCCCGTTGGTCGGTTTGTCGATGCTTGTGCTTGCCGCCGTCGAAATCGTGGTGCATTTGTCACGTCGCAGGCGCCTGCGCGCGGCCTGAGAACAGGGCTGCCCGGCAGCCCTGCCGGGCGCCTTCCGCCGCCGCAAGGCCGGGCAGGGCGGCCCACTCCTTCACCAAAATTCCGGCTTTTCAGAAACACCATGTTGACGTCCCTGCACGTGTCGTATCTAAATGTAGGTGCTTCAGGTGTCGGGGGAGTCGCCTCCTCCGGTGAAGAGGGAAGCCGGTGAAACTCCGGCGCTGCCCCCGCAACTGTCAGTGGAGAGCACGGCCCAAGATGCCACTGGGATCATCCCGGGAAGGTGGGCCGCTGCGGTGATCCGCGAAGTCAGGAGACCTGCCTGAAGCATGGATTTGACCGCGAACGGAGGGTTC
>NZ_JAATOS010000364.1:0-4058 GCF_011806505.1 Salipiger sp. HF18
CGCGACCGCCGAGGTCCGGCAGGTCGACGATGAAGGCGCAGCCGATGATCTCGCCGCCCAGCCGTTCTACCAGCCTGATGCCCGCCTCCGCCGTGCCGCCCGTGGCGAGCAGGTCGTCGACCAGCAGGATGCGCTCACCGGGGGTGATGGCGTCGTCGTGGATCTCGACCACCGCCTCGCCGTATTCCAGCGTGTAGGCCTCGGAGATCACCGCGCCGGGCAGCTTGCCCTTCTTGCGGATCGGCACGAAGCCCGCGGAGAGCTGGTGCGCTACCGCGCCGCCGAGGATGAAGCCGCGCGCCTCGAGTCCCACCACCTTGTCGAAGCGCGTGCCCGCGTAGGGATGCAGCAGCTGGTCGATGGCCATGCGGAAGCCGCGGGGATCGGCGAAGAGCGTGCTCACGTCGCGGAACACGATGCCTTCATGCGGGAAGTCGACGATCGAGCGGATGTAGTCGCGGACCTGTTTCTGGGCGATCATGGGGCTGTCCTCAGGCGTTGCGGCGCAGGGTTGCGGTGAGAAGCCCCATGCCGATCAGCGCGGCGCCGCCGCAGCGGGTGAGCCAGGCGATGACCGGGGGGCGGGCGATGGCGCTGCGCAGCCGGTCGGCGGCGAGCGCGTAGGCCAGCGCGTTGAGCGCGGCGAGGCTCACGAACGTGGCGACGAGGATCGCGAACTGCGGCAGGAGCGGCGCCTCCGCGGTCAGGAACTGCGGCACGAAGGCGATGAAGAAGGCGATGCTCTTGGGGTTGAGCGCGGTGACGGCGGCGGCGTGGGTGAAGACGCCGGAGGCGCTGACCTCGGCGCGGGGCAGGGCGAGGCCGTCCCTCGGTGCCGAGCGCAGCAGCTTCACGCCGAGCCAGACGAGGTAGGCGGCGCCGATCCACTTGAGCGCGGTGAAGAGCGCGGCCGAGGTCATCACCAGCGCGCCGAGCCCCGCGAGCGACAGCGACATGGCGGTGAAATCGCCGAGCGCCACGCCGGCGGCGGAGGCCACGGCGACCGAGCGGCCCTTGCTGAGCGCGTAGGAGAGCACCAGCAGCACCGTGGGGCCCGGGATCAGCAGCAGCGCGGTCGAGGCGGCGACGAAGGTCAGCCAGAGATCGAGGGTCATGCCAGCAGTCTCCCCGCCACCGCGTCCAGCCTTGCCATCAGCGCCGGGTCGCGCCGGTCGGGGGCGGTGAGCAGCGCGTGGTCGAGCGCCCGGTCGCAGCCGTGCGGGCAGGGCGCGCGCCCGGCGCCGAGCAGGGCCGGCAGGCGCGAGACCAGCGCCCGCGCCTTGTCGGCGTTGCCGGTGAGCACGCGGACGATATCGGTGATCTCGACGGCGCCGTGATCGGGGTGCCAGCTGTCGTAATCGGTGACCATGGCGACGGAGGCATAGCAGAGCTCGGCCTCGCGGGCGAGCTTGGCCTCGGGCATGTTGGTCATGCCGATCACGTCGGCGCCCCAGCTCTCGCGGTACATCCGGGATTCCGCCAGGGTAGAGAACTGCGGCCCCTCCATGGCGAGGTAGGTGCCGCCCTCGTGCACGGTGATGCCGGCGTCCCGCGCGGCGGCGAGGCAGGCGGCGCCGAGCCGCGGGCAGGTGGGGTGTGCGACCGAGACATGGGCGACGCAGCCGGTGCCGAAGAAGCTCTTCTCGCGGGCGAAGGTGCGGTCGATGAACTGGTCGACGATGACGAAATCGCCCGGCGCCATTTCCTCGCGGAAGGAGCCGCAGGCGGAGACCGAGATCACGTCGGTGACGCCGAGCCGCTTCAGCGCGTCGATGTTGGCGCGGTAGGGCACGGTCGAGGGCGAATGCACGTGGCCGCGGCCATGGCGCGGCAGGAACGCCATGGGCACGCCGTCGAGCGTGCCGGTCAGGATCTCGTCCGAGGGCGTGCCCCAGGGCGTCTCGACCGCGACCCATGTGCGGTCCGTGAGCGTGTCGAGGTCGTAGACCCCCGATCCGCCGATCACCCCGATCATCGTGCCGCTCATGTCCTGCCCCCTGCCTGTTGGTGTCGCGGGGAGCTTGCACCGGGGGAAAGCGGTTGAAAAGGCGTGATCGGCTCAGCCGAGAAGCTGCAGCCCGCGCTTGACCAGCAGACGCCCCGAGAGCGCGTGGAGCAGGGTGCGGATCAGCCGCACGCAGAGCGCCTCGGGCAGGCGGCAGGTTCGCCGGCGGCCGGCGAAGATGCCCGCGATGCCGGTGATCGTGCCCCGGAACAGGCCGGGCAGCAGCCGGGAGGTGGTCTGCCCGGTGGCGCCGCGGGCGAGCCAGACCCGCGCGCAGGACCAGAGCCCGATGCCGCCGGTGAAGAGCAGCAGCGCGCTTTCGGGCGCGCAGGGGGGATGACCGTGGCGATGGCGACGCCGAAGAGGATGGCGGGCACGAGAATGCGCACGTTCCGGCGCGAGGAGCTGCGGCGGGAGAGCCAGACGCCGATGCAGTCGGTGACCACGCAGACCGGCAGCAGGGTCGCGGCGGCGGTGACCGGGTTCATGAAGAGCGACAGCAGCGGCACGGCGACCGCCGCGGCTGAGGCGAGCCCGCCCTAGGAGAGCCCGACGGTGACGGCGGCTGCGTAGAGCAGGACGGTGGAGAGCACGGCGGGACCTTCCGGCGGAGACGGCTGGGGGCGGCTGGGGCTGAGGGGCCAGAATGGCCGCGGCGGGCGGGAGTGTCAGGGGGCGGCGCGGGGATGTGAGGCAAATGCGGGGCGATGGGGCGGCTTTGGGCGGATGTGGGCCTGAACGGGTGGCTTTTCACGCCGCGGTGCAGTATGCGCAGGGCCGCGCATCAACACGGAACAGGACATAGCTCATGGCCAAGGCCCTTCTGGCACGCTACGCACGCCGCATCTCGATGCCCGACCTCAGCATCCACCCGACCGGCCGGCTGACCCCGGGTCAGATCAAGACCGACGTGCTCTCGGGTCTGACCGTGGCGCTGGCGCTGGTGCCCGAGGCGGTGGCCTTTGCCTTCGTCGCGGACGTGCACCCGCTGGTCGGGCTCTACGCCGCCTTCCTCGTGGGGCTGATCACCGCGGTGCTGGGCGGGCGCCCGGGTATGATCTCGGGGGCGACAGGGGCGCTGGCCGTGGTCATGGTCGCGCTGGTCGCGCAGCACGGGGTCGAGTACCTCTTTGCCACCGTGGTGCTGATGGGCATCCTGCAGGTGATCGCGGGCGCGCTGCACTGGGGCAAGTTCATCCGGCTGGTGCCGCACCCGGTGATGCTGGGCTTCGTCAACGGTCTGGCCATCGTGATCTTCCTGGCCCAGCTCACCCAGTTCAAGGTGCCGGGCTCGGGCGGGCAGGAGTGGCTCTCGGGCGGGCCGCTGATGCTGATGCTGGGGCTGGTGGCGCTCACGATGGCGGTGATCTGGCTGCTGCCCAAGGTGACCCGCGTCATCCCCGCGCCGCTCGCCGGCATCGTGGTGACCGCGGTGCTGGTGATCGTCTTCGGGTTCGATACGCCGCGGGTGGGGGACATGGCCTCGATCCAGGGCGGTTTCCCCTCGTTCCACATTCCCGCCGTGCCCTTTGACCTCGAGACCCTGCAGATCATCCTGCCCTACGCGGTGATCCTCGCGGCGATCGGGCTGATCGAGTCGCTGCTGACGCTGAACCTCGTGGGCGAGATGACCGGCCAGCGCGGCGGCGCCAGCCAGGAATGCATCGCGCAGGGCACCGCCAACGTGGTGACCGGCTTCTTCGGCGGCATGGGTGGCTGCGCCATGATCGGCCAGTCGATGATCAACGTGAAATCCGGCGGACGGACGCGGATCGCCGGCATCGTGGCGGCGCTGTTCCTGCTGTCCTTCATCCTCTTCGCCTCGCCGCTGATCGAGCTCATCCCGCTGGCGGCGCTGGTGGGGGTGATGTTCATGGTGGTGATCGGCACCTTCGCCTGGAACAGCCTGCGCATCCTCTTCAAGGTGCCGCTGATCGACGCCTTCGTCATCGTGCTTGTGACCGTTGTGACGGTCTACGAGGATCTCGCGGTGGCGGTGGTCGTGGGGGTGATCGTCTCGGCGCTTGCCTACGCGTGGAACAACGCGCGGCGC
>NZ_JAATOS010000365.1:0-4032 GCF_011806505.1 Salipiger sp. HF18
TGACCGGCAAGAAATGCATCATCGTCGACGACATCTGCGACACCGCCGGCACGCTCTGCAAGGCCGCCGAGGTGCTGATGGAGCACGGCGCCACCGAGGTCCACGCCTACATCACCCACGGCGTGCTCTCGGGCCCCGCGGTCGAGCGCGTGAAAAATTCGGTGATGAAGTCGCTGGTGATCACCGACAGCATCGCCGCCACCGAGGACGTCGCCGCCGCCCCCAACATCCGCATCGTGCCGACCGCGCCGATGTTCGCGCAGGCAATTCTCAACATTTGGAACGGCACCTCGGTGTCCTCTCTGTTCGAGACCGACACCCTCGGCCCGATCTACGAAGGCATCCTCTGAGCCTCCGTCCGAAGGGGGCGCGACGCCGTCCCCTTCATCTTGCCGGATAAACTCCGGGGGTGAATTGGCCGCAGGCCAAGAGGGGGCAGCGCCCCCTCCCCAACCGATATTTGAAGTTTTTCATCTAATTTTGAAGTTTTTCATCTAATAAAGACGCCGAGGACAGGATGTCCTCGGCGTCGCTACATTTCATTGGCTTAGCAAATGAGGCTGCTTACCAGCGTGTGCGTCTTGCCGGTTTTCGCTCCCCCCAGCAGCGCCGCGAAATCCGTTTCCAGCTTGATCGACACTCCGTGCTCCGCTTCCGGGTCCGGCACCAGGACGATACGGGTGATCAGGCTGCGCAGGTAGGTATGGGCCTGATGGACGAGGTCCGGATCGCCGAGCAGCGTTTCCATGGCATCGACGGCCCGAGCAAAGAGCGTGGCCGTGTCCGGCAGATCGCGCGCGGTCATCTGGCCACGGGAACCGACCTCTTCGAGACGGGCCCGCAGGGCGCTGAGTTCGGCGTCGATCGCTTCGGAACGGGCTCGGAACGCGGCGTAGGGAGCGCCTTCTTCGATCGCACGGAAGATGCTCTCCTGTTTGGCCTCTTCCTTGCGGATCTGGGCTTCGACACGCGCGATCTCCGTCGCGGGATCGAAACTGGCCAGCTTCTGCCTTTCTTCGCGCAAGGCATCCTCGAAAGCAGCAAACAGCTCGGGTGAGCGGAAAGCATCACGCAGCCGACCGAAGACCCGCCGCTCGAGGCGCCTCTGCGAGATGCTCTTGCGGTTCTTGCAGACCTTCTTGCGGCCTTCGTTGCAGGCGAAGCTCGTGGTGCTCATCTTGACATAATGAGCGCCGCAGCAGCCGCAGACCAGAAGACCGGAAAACAGATGCTTCCGACGCCGAGACCTGACGGGATTTTCCGACTTTCCCACCTGATCGGCCTTTTGTTTGGCCTGGACCGCCGCCCAGAGCTTGTCGGGAACGATTTGCAGTTCGGGAAAGTTCGCCGAAACCGTCTCGTTCGGAGACAGATCGCCCCTGCGCGCACCCGTTTCCGGGTGATAGCTCTGCGTGGTTCGGCAGACCTGCGCTTCGCCGATGTAGAGCCGGTTGTGCAGGATGCCTTCGCCGCGCTTCCGGTTGCCGCGGATCGTTGACGCGTCCCAGGTGCCGCCGCGTGGGGCCTTTATGCCATCAGCATTCAGGCCACGGGCGATCTGGAGCGCTGATTTGCCTTCAGCCGCTTCCTCGTAAATCCGCAGAACGATGAGCGCCTGCTCGGCGTCCACTTCACGGCTGAGCCCTTCGGTCTTCTCGGAAAGCACGCGATAGCCGTAGGCTGAGGTGTGCAGGCGACCCCGGCCCAATGCGCCCTGCATGCCACGGCGGGTATGAAACCCGATGCTCTCGGAGAAAGCCTGAGCGCCGTATCCGCGCAGCAGAACGGTCAGGAAGTCCTGTTGACCCTCCTTGATCGAGAAAAGATCGACTCCGGAGAACTGAAGCAGCTCCCAGCTATGGAGAGCGTCGGCCGTCCGGCGGGATAGGCGATCGAGCATTTCGACCACGACCAGATCTATCCGACGCTCCTCGACGGCTTTTTTCAGCTTTTGAAAGCCGGGACGACGCAAGTGGCGCCCCGTGACTTCCTCATCCGAGAAGACCTCTACGACCTCGTATCCCTGTTCATCACAGTATTTCTGCGCCATGGCCACCTGGTCGGTGATGGAGGTCGCCTTCTGGAGGTCGGCACTGTAGCGGGCGTATATCGCGACCCGCTTCTTCACCGCCGAACCTTCTCGGCGGGTGCGCAATCAGCGTTCGCGGCGGTCGCCGCTTCGGCAATCTGACGGGCGGTCGCCTTGGCCAGAATGCCGATCAATCCGATCATCGCGGGAGGGCAGACAATCGTGGTGGTGTGCACGGTAACTTCGTATCGGCTGTCGTTCTTGGTGGGCATCGGGATGTCCTTTCCATTCCACCGGTGCGGGTGGGCGCTGGCCGATGTCATTCGACCGCGAAGGAGATGTTGTTTTTGCAGGGAGACAAAAAATAAATTTCACGGCGGCTAGAAGTCCACTTCAACCTACTGATTTCAGGCCTCTTTTGATCGTCCCTCAGGGACTCTGGGGCACCTCAGAAAGGGCTCTTCGCAATCTGAGGAGCATCCGCAGTTCCTCGTGCGCCGTTTCCGGTCGCTGCGGTTCGAGCAGGTAGATGTCGCGCCCGTGTTCGAGACGCACCTCGCAGCCAAGATGGAGCAAGATGCGCTCGGCTTCGGCGCGGAGTGCGCGCCGTCGATCGCGATCTCGAGGCCCACCGTGCACCTCCACGAAGGCGAGGCTGTCGATAGGCCAGTAATGCGACTGCCCCATCAACCGCAGGTCCGGCAGATCCGGGTTGGCGGCTCGAAGTGCCATCTCGGTCAGTCCCAGGTGCTTCGCCCTATCGTCACTCAGCGTCATCGCTTGCTCCTCCTGAATATTGAGATCGGCATGACGCCTCGCGGACCCGCCTCTGCCGTGTGGTTTGTCGGACGCGCCAGCTTTTGCAGCAGAAAGGGTGTTTCCGTGCTGGCGCGCCCTGTCGGCGGGGGATCCAGTCCAGCCGATCTCTGGATCAGCCGTGCTGACCGCGATGCCGGGAAATCTCCTGTTCGGCAGCGAGGAGGTCGGTGACCCGGTGCGACGCCTCGAGCGCATCCCGCAGGTTACGCATCGCGCTGTCGATCAGAGCGGGTGCCTCGTCCGGGTCGAGCTTGACAAGTTCACGAAGCGCCGATTGCGCGGCATGGCGGAAATCTTCGGTCAGGAAGCGGCGCTTCTCTGCGTGCTTGCCGAGGTCTCTGACCCAGCCTTGGACAGGTTTGAACGCGTCGTAGGGCAGCTGAGCGATCGCTTCTTCTGCACGGCGCACGTGGCGGGCGGCGTCGGCGAGAATGTCTTCCATCCGCTCGTAGTCGCCGTGCAGTTTCTGGTCGAGAAACATCACCATGCGATGCGTGTTTTCGGTCGGGTATGTCGTGGGGGTCGGGAACATCTTCATCTCCATCTCTGCGAACCGGTGTGGGACCGGCCCTCATGCCGAGGGGCCGGTCACGCAGCCGGTCGTCACGCGGCCTTCGGGCGTCCGGGGGTGGCTTTGCGGCGAGCGCGATGCTCCACCGTGACCGCGCGCGGCGTGTTCTCCCGCCGGCGTTCCGCCGCGATGTTGTGCTCAGCGTGGAGCCGCCCGCGCACCCAATGCATCCGGTTAAGGCTCTTGCCGGTGAGCTGCCCCACCAGGGGCGTGCCGAGGTCGCCGGTCATGAGGCCGGTATGGTTCGGACTGACGGACAGCAGCCGCGCACCGATGAAACGGGTCGGCCGCGTCATGCCTGCGGCCTTCAGTTCAGCGCCTTTCACAGCGATGTCGTAACCGGTGTTGGTGGCCGCGATCCGTGAGGTGCCGTAGGCGAGCACGAGGCGCCGGGTCTCGCCCTCGCCATCGACCTCCATCACGAGGCACGGACGCGTGACGGGCATTCCGTCGGCAGCCTTCGCGTTGCGCACGGGGAACCTGAACAGCACGATATCGCCGCGCTGAATGTCATCGGCCCAGTGGGCCGTCTCTTGGGTCGTCTGATCGAACATCGATCTCTCCTTTGGTTGGATGATCGACGCGTCCCGACCTCACCCTTTCTCCGAAGGCG
>NZ_JAATOS010000366.1:0-4031 GCF_011806505.1 Salipiger sp. HF18
CCGGCACGGGTTCTTCACCCGACGAGGGGGCGCTTCCTCGGGAGTGTTCGCCGGACTCAACTGCGGCAACGGCTCATCGGACCAGTCCGAGATCGTCGCCATCAACCGCGCGCGGGTGGCCGACGCGATGGAGGTGCCGGTCGCGCAGCTGATCAACGTGCACCAGACCCATTCCGCGCGCGTCATGACCGTGTCGGGCCCGCACGAGGGGCCGGTGCCCGAAGCCGACGCGCTCGTCACCGCCACCCCGGGCCTGGCGCTCGCTGTGCTGACGGCGGACTGCCAGCCGGTGCTCTTCGGAGATCCCGAGGCCGGCGTCATCGGCGCGGCCCATGCCGGCTGGCGCGGGGCGCTGGACGGCGTGCTCGACGCCACGGTGTCGGCCATGGTGGCGCTCGGGGCCACGCCCGGGAACATCCAGGCGGTGATCGGCCCGTCGATCAGCCAGCGCGCCTACGAGGTCGGTCCCGAGTTCTTCGACGTCTTCATGGCCGAGGATCCGGTCAACGCCCGGTTCTTCGCCGGTGGCTCGGGCGACCGGCTGCACTTCGACCTGCCGGGCTACGGGCTGCACCGCCTGCGCAGCGCCGGCGTCGAGGCGGAGTGGACGCGGCATTGCACCTATTCCGACCCGGAGCGCTTCTTCTCGTACCGCCGGTCCGTGCACGACAAGGAAGCCGATTACGGCCGTCTGATCTCGGTGATCCGGCTCTGACCCGGGACCCGGAATAGCGCCGGAAACAAAGGCGGCCATTTCCTGAAATTGTCCGCTACGGGTCCAAAACGTGCCCCAATTCCTGCGCATCCTCGGCGCAGGACGCAGGGCGCACCTGCGATCCGGCAAGGGTGTCCCGGCAGGTCCGGGACCGGATATGGGGAGCTGGCAATGAAGGCGCAGAGCCGTTTCACAAGAACGCTGATCGATACCAAAGAGGCCGCGACCGGAGGTCGCCCGGCCTGCGGGCGCCTTTGCCAGTCCCGACGAAAGAGCCCCGCGACGCTCTTGGCGCTTGCCTGAAGATTGCAGCTGATTCGCCGGCCCTCGGCGAATTGTGGCGAAACGGTTCGGTATTTTCCGACAATCCTATACATCGGGCCGGACCGACCGGCCTCAATAGGTCAAATCCGGTTCAATTTTGACAGATCCTGGGCAGTCCGGCCTGTTGCTCGCCAACGAAGCCGCGAACGTCCTTCTGTCGTTGTTGGTGGGGGCCAGCACGGATGTGACCGCCTCAAGAAAGGGGGATCACATGTCCAGCCTGCACCAGTCCTTCCGTCCCTCGGGCGATCCGGTTTCCGACAATGTCTATCGTGACACCGCTTCTCTCCGGGACGGGCGGCCGCAGCGTGCATCTTCTCTCATGCGCAGGTACGAGGCCGCCGCGTTGCGTCCCGATCTCACAATCTCGTGCGGGAGCCACGTCGCGCCGGCCACCGCGCTCTTCGAGGAGGCGGCCACCGCCTTCGCGCGCGGCACGCTGATTCCCACGGTGCGCGGCCCCGTCGCCATCGAGGACCTGCTGCCCGGCGACTACGTGCAGAGCAGCGAGGGCGCGCAGCCGGTGACGTGGATCGGCTCGACCTCTTACGTGCCGGGGGTCGAGAATGGTGAGACCACGGTCGTGCAGCTGTCGCGGATCACCGCAGACGCCTTCGGGCCGACACGGCCGCAGGCGGACGTGCTGGTGGGGCCTGCTGCCCGCATGGTGCTGCGCCGCAGCCGCCTGAAATCGCTGATCGGGCAGGAGCGGGTGCTGGTGCCGGTCGCGGATTTCGCCGACGGCGACCGCATCGTGCAGGTCACGCCGGCGTCCCCGGTGCAGCTCTTTCACCTGATGCTCGGACGGCACGGCACGATCCGGGTGGGCGGGATCGAGATGGAGACCTATCATCCGGGCAAGACCGTCACCCGCGGCCTCGGCGAGCCCATGCGGGCGCTGTTCCTGTCGATGTTCCCGAACATCGGGATGATGCATGATTTCGGCGAGCTGACGATGACGCGCACGACCCGTGACGTGATCGAGGGGCTCGTCACGGCCTGAAGACTGCCGCCTGAAGGGGTGTTGCCCGAGACCTGCGCCCGGCCGGTCAGGCGCTGCGGTTCAGTCGTTCCTCGAGCACATCGAAGGGCACGCCCGGCTCGTCTTTGGCGCCGCGGATCACCAGCGAGGTCTTTACCGAGCCAACGTTGGGCGCGGTCAGCAGCTCGCCGGTCAAGAAGCTCTGGAAGGTCGAGAGGTCCGGTGCCACGCATTTCAGGATGAAGTCGACCTCGCCGTTCAGCATGTGGCACTCTCGCACGAGCGGCCACGCGCGGCAGCGGTCCTCGAAGGCGCGCAGGTCGATCTCGGCCTGGCTCTGGAGTCCGACGCTGACGAAGACCTGAACCTCGAATCCCAGCTCGCGCGGGTCGACCTCGGCGTGGTAGCCGCGGATGAACCCCTGCTCCTCGAGCGTGCGCACACGGCGCAGGCAGGGCGGCGCGGAAATGCCCACGCGCTTGGCAAGTTCGACGTTGGTCATACGACCGTCGGCTTGCAGTTCGGCCAGAATCTTTCTGTCGATGGGATCAAGCCGGTTCCCGGGCATCAGTCAGTCCTCACGTGAATTCGCGATTGTTATACCACCCCGCACGGCCGGCGCAATAAAGTTTCGTTTTCGCGAAAGATTGTTAATGATTTGCGACCTGAATCGCATGGTTCTGCCCGGGGTTTGCGCAGGCGGCGCACATGTCTATATGCATGGACCAAACCGAATGCCACAGCTTCCGAGGCGCCTCCCATGTCCGACACACGCCATACCAAGGTTCTCATCATCGGCTCCGGCCCCGCGGGCTACACCGCCGGCGTCTACGCGTCGCGCGCGATGCTCGAGCCGATCCTCGTGCAGGGGCTCGAGCCCGGCGGCCAGCTGACCACCACCACCGAGGTCGAGAACTGGCCCGGCCACACCGAGATCCAGGGCCCCGACCTGATGGTCAACATGGAGGCCCACGCCCGCGCCATGGGCACCGAGATCATCTCGGACATCATCACCTCGCTCGAGCTCGAAAAGCGGCCCTTCGTGGCGCATGGCGACAGCGGCACGACCTACACCGCCGACGCGGTGATCCTTGCCACCGGCGCCCGCGCCAAGTGGCTGGGGCTCGAGTCGGAAGAGGCGTTCAAGGGCTTCGGCGTCTCCGCCTGCGCGACCTGTGACGGCTTCTTCTACCGCGGGCAGGAGATCGTCGTGGTGGGCGGCGGCAACACCGCCGTGGAAGAGGCGCTCTTCCTCACCAACTTCGCCAGCAAGGTGACGCTGATCCACCGTCGCGATGAGCTGCGTGCCGAGAAGATCCTGCAGGACCGCCTGATGAAGCACGAGAAGATCGTGCCGCTCTGGCATCACGCGCTCGAGGAGGTCGTGGGCGAGGACAGCCCCAAGGGCGTGACCGCGGTGCGTGCCAAGGACGTCCGCACCGGCGAGATCACCGAGATCCCCTGCAAGGGCGTGTTCATCGCCATCGGCCACGCCCCGGCCAGCGAGCTGGTCAAGGGCGTGCTCGAGACCCACATGGGCGGTTACGTGAAGACCCAGCCCGACAGCACCGCGACCTCGATCCCCGGCGTCTTCGCCGCGGGCGACCTGACCGACCACAAGTACCGCCAGGCGGTGACCTCGGCGGGCATGGGCTGCATGGCCGCACTCGAGGCCGAGCGCTGGCTGGCGGAGCAGGGCATCGACGAGGGCAAGGACGAGTCCCTGCCGCTCGGCTACGGTGCCGAGGTGCCGGCCGAGGGCTGATCCCTCGCCAATCTGGCTCGGGGAAGGGGCGTGCCGATGGCGCGCCCCTTTCGCGTTCCGCTGCGCGCGAAGTGATAGTGCGTGATTTTCCGGCAACCGGGCGTTGCAAAAGAATCACGTTGGCAGGAATCCCCCTGATCGGCCAGTTAGGGCTTTCTCTGTCCGGTCATCCGTGTAATGCGTTCATCCGTGAACACACTTTGAGTCGCTCGCCATGCCCGCACCTGGTGCAAAACCGATTACCG
>NZ_JAATOS010000367.1:0-4009 GCF_011806505.1 Salipiger sp. HF18
CCCGCGCGCGGCTCAGCGTCAGTCCAGCCATGTCATCTCTCCTTGTCTCGTCCACTCCGGGGGCCACGCTGCAACTGCGCCCCCGCGTTCCATCGGCGGTACCCCGGAACAGCCGGACCGCCGCGCTCTTCATCTTGCCCGGCAAACTCCGGGGGTGAATGCGGCGCAGCCGCAGAGGGGGCAGAGCCCCCACCCGCGCCTGCCGCAAGGCAGGCGCCGGGCGACGCGGGCGCAGCCCGCGGCGCAATCCCTCAACCGGCCCTCAACCGGCCCTCGACCGGCCTGCAGCCAGCCCTCAGCCGGCCTTCAGCTCCAGCCGGCGACGGTGCAGGACCGGCTCGGTGTAACCCGACGGTTGCACCCGTCCCTCGAACACCAGATCGCAGGCCGCCTTGAAGGCCACGCCGTCATAGCCCGGCGCCATCGGCACGTAGGCCGCGTCGCCCGCGTTCTGACGGTCCACCACCTCGGCCATGCGCTTCATCACCGACATCACCTCGTCCTGCGAGACCACGCCGTGGTGCAGCCAGTTGGCGAGGTGCTGCGACGAGATCCGGCAGGTGAGGATGCCCTGCGCATTGTTCTCGATCTCCTCGCGGATCTCGTCCTCGGACCAGTTCGCGCCCTGCGCCACCGGGATGGTCAGCAGATCCTCGAGCGTGCCGCGCGGACCGCCCTCGGCGATCTCGGCCTGGCGCGCCAGCACGTCCACCGCGTGGTAGTGCAGCGCGTGCAGCGTGGCCGCGGTCGGCGACGGCACCCAGGCGCAGTTGGCACCGGCCTTCGGATGACCGATCTTGGCCTTCAGCATGTCCGCCATCAGGTCCGGCATCGCCCACATGCCCTTGCCGATCTGCGCCTTGCCGCGCAGGCCGCAGGCGAGGCCGATGTCGACGTTGCGGTCCTCGTAGGAGGCGATCCAGGCGGTGTTCTTGATGTCGCCCTTGCGCAGCATCGCGCCCGCTTCCATCGAGGTGTGCATCTCGTCGCCGGTGCGGTCGAGGAAGCCGGTGTTGATGAAGGCCACCCGGTGCTTCGCGGCACGGATGCATTCCTTGAGGTTCACGCTGGTGCGGCGCTCCTCATCCATGATGCCGAGCTTCACCGTGTATTGCGGCAGCCCCAGCGCCTCTTCGACGAAGCTGAAGATGGCGTCGGCGAAGCCCACTTCCTCTGGGCCGTGCATCTTGGGCTTCACCACGTAGACCGAGCCCTCGACCGAGTTGCGAGCCCCGTCCGACTTCGCAAGGTCGTGCTTGGCGATGAGCGTGGTGACCATCGCGTCCATCAGCCCCTCGAAGATCTCCGAGCCGTCCTCGAGCAGGATCGCGGGGTTGGTCATCAGGTGGCCGACGTTGCGCACCAGCATCATCGAGCGGCCCTTGAGCACCAGCTCCGAGCCGTCCGGCGCGGTGTAGACGCGGTCGGCGTGCAGGCTGCGGGTGACGGTCTTGCCGCCCTTCTCGAAACTGTCCTCGAGATCGCCCTTCATCAGGCCGAGCCAGTTGCCATAGGCCAGCGCCTTGTCCTCGGCATCGACGCAGGCGACCGAATCCTCGCAATCCATGATGGCCGAGACCGCGGCTTCCATCAGCACGTCTGCAAGCCCGGCCGGATCGGTCTTGCCGATGAAGTGGTCGCGGTCGATGACCAGCTCGACGTGCAGGCCGTTGTTGCGCAGCAGGATCGCCTCGGGCGCCTCGGCCGAGCCGCGGTAGCCGGCGAATTGCGACGGGCTCAGCAGCGGCTTGCCGGCGACGCGCAGGGTCCCGCCCTCGACCGTGTAGCCGTCGGCGCCGGCATGGCTGCCGCCGTTGACCGGGAAGGTCTCGTCGAGGAAGGCCTTGGCCCTGGCGACGACCTCGCCGGCGCGGCCCATGTCGAAGCCGCCCTTCGGCGGCAGCGAGCCCATGGCGTCGGTGCCGTAGAAGGCGTCGTAGAGCGAGCCCCAGCGCGCGTTGGCCGCGTTCAGCGCGTAGCGGGCATTAATGATCGGCACCACCAGCTGCGGGCCGGGCACGGCGGCGAACTCGGGATCGGTGTTCCGGGTCTCGATGACGAAATCATCGCCCTCGGGGACGATGTATCCGATCTCCTCGAGGAAGGCGCGGTAGGCGGCGGCGTCATGCGGCTCGCCCTTGCGCTCGAGATGCCAGGCGTCGATCTGCGACTGGATGCGGTCGCGCGTCTCGAGCAGCGCCGCGTTGCGCGGGCCGAACTCGTGCGCGAGCTGTGACAGCTTCTCCCAGAAGGTCTCGGGCGTCACGCCACTGCCGGGGAGCGCCTTTTCCTCGATGAAATCGAACAGGACGGGGTCAATCTGAAGACCGTTTCGGGTGATGCGGTCGCTCATGGCGGGCCTCCCTCTGGGTATTGGAGCGGAATCGAAGTTTCCTGACCTGTAGGCATGTTTCCGATCGGAAACAAGTGCGGTCAGGATAATTGACCAATTCCGCCAGCAGACCCGCAGCCCGGACCGGGACTCTGCCGCTTCAGGCTGCGTCGCGATCCGCCTGCTGCCGCGCCCAGAGCTGCGCGTAGCGCCCCTCGCGCGCCAGCAGCGCCTCGTGAGTGCCCTCCTCGACGACCAGCCCCTTCTCGAGCACCACGATGCGGTCCGCATCGGCAATGGTCGAGAGCCGGTGCGCGATCGTGATCACCGTGCGGCCCTCGCCCGCGCGCTTCAGCGCGGTCTGGATCTCGGCCTCGGTCTCGGTGTCGAGCGCCGAGGTCGCCTCGTCGAGCAGCAGGATCGGAGGGTTCTTGAGCAGGGTCCGGGCGATGCCCACGCGCTGCTTCTCGCCGCCCGAGAGCTTCAGCCCGCGCTCCCCCACCTGGGTGTCGTAGCCCTCGGGCAGGCTCCGGATGAAGTCGTGGATCTGCGCGGCCCGCGCGGCGGCCACGATCTCGTCCTCGGTGGCGCCGTCGCGGCCGTAGCCGATGTTGTAGCGGATGGTGTCGTTGAACAGCACCGTGTCCTGCGGCACCACGCCGATGGCCGCGTGCAGGCTCTCCTGCGTGACCTCGCGCAGATCCTGCCCGTCGATGCGGATCGCGCCGCCCTGCACATCGTAGAAGCGGAAGAGCAGGCGCCCGATGGTCGACTTGCCCGAGCCCGACGGCCCCACGAGTGCCACGTTCTGGCCCGCCCCGACGGTCAGCGACACGCCCTTGAGGATCGGCCGCGCATCCTCGTAGCCGAAGCGCACATCGTCGAACTGCACCACCCCGCCCCGGACCGCGATGGCGGGCGCGCCGGAACGGTCGGTCACCTCCTCGGGCTGGTCGAGCAGGTCGAACATCTGGCCCATGTCGACGAGGCTCTGCCGGATCTCGCGGTAGACCGTGCCGAGGAAGTTCAGCGGCATGGTGATCTGGATCATGTAGGCGTTGACCATGACGAAATCGCCCACGGTGAGATCGCCCCGCTGCACGCCCAGCGCCGCCATGACCATGACGATCACGAGCCCGGCGGTGATCAGGAGAGACTGGCCGAAGTTGAGGAAGGCGAGCGAGGTCGTGGTCTTCACCGCCGCCGCCTCGTAGCCGCGCATGGCGGCGTCGTAGCGGCTGGCCTCGCGGTCCTCGGCGCCGAAATACTTGACGGTCTCGAAGTTCAGCAGGCTGTCGATGGCCTTCTGGTTGGCGTCGGTGTCCTGCTCGTTCATCGTCCGGCGCAGCCGCACGCGCCATTCGGTGACCTTGAAGGTGAACCAGACATAGAGCGCGATGGTCAGCACCACGACCGCGAGGTAGGAGACGTCGAAGAGCACGTAGAGCACGCCCGCGATCAGCGCGAGCTCGACGATCAGCGGGCCCACGCTGAACAGCAGGAAGCGCAGCAGGAACTCGACGCCCTTGACGCCGCGCTCGATGATCCGCGACAGCCCGCCGGTCTTGCGGGTGATGTGGTAGCGCAGGCTGAGCCGGTGGATGTGGGTGAAGGTCTCGAGCGCCAGACGCCGCAGGGCGCGCTGGCCGACGCGGGCGAAGACGGCATCGCGGAGTT
>NZ_JAATOS010000368.1:0-3993 GCF_011806505.1 Salipiger sp. HF18
CGAGCCCGACACTGCGCAGGGTGGCGAGCGCCTCGGTCAGATCCTCGTGGTTGCCGTCGGCGCCCGAGCCGAAAAGCTGCATCGCGCGCAGGATGGCCTCGCCCAGCCGGCCCTGCTGCAACATGCGCGCAAGCTCGGCGGGCGGGGTGGGATCCTGCCACGCGCGGGCGACGGCGGCATCGAGCGCGGCCTCGGGCAGCGGATCGGGGGCGGTGCCGCGCGCCACGGCGGCGGCGGTCGCAAGGCGCCCGGTGCTGGTGGTGACCTGCGTCGCGGCAGCCTCATAGCCGGCAGAGAGCAGGGCCGCGCGCGTGGCGAGTGTCGCGGCGCGACCCTCGAGCTTCCGCTGGCCCAGCTCTTCGCCGAAGAGTTCGGCCAGCGGCACCAGAAGCCCCGCGCTGCGCATCTGCGACCAGGCGCGCACCAGCGCGGGCTCCACCAAGTCGGGGCGGTCGCTTTCCAGCGCCGTCTCGAGGTCCTGGATCGCGTCGACCCGGTCCCAGACCCCGCCCGAGGCCGCGGCATCGCGGTCGGAATAGAGCCCGAGCAGGCGGTTGGGTGACAGCGCGCCGCGCTGCGCCAGCCGTTCGGCGGCCAGGAGCTGCGCCCGCCAGCCGCTGCGCCCCGAAAGATCGGCGGCGGCGAATTCGCGCGGCAGCGGCTGGGTGGGAAGCGTCTCGCCCACCGCCTCGAACAGCCGGAATTGCAGCGGCGTCGGTTGCGCCGGCGGCGGCACCGGATCGGCGCCATCGGCGAGCGAGGGCTCGAGGAATCTGGTCAGCAGCTCGGAATCGCGGTCGTTGAGTTGCCCCAGCGCGCGGGCGGTGCCCAGCACCGTTGCGGCGTGGTCCCAGTCGCCGACGCGGGCGTCGCAGTAGATCCGCGTGGCCAGATCGCTCGACAGCTCGGGCTTGTCCTGCAGCGCGCGGCAGGCGGCCTCGTCGTCGCCGGAGAGCAGCGACAGGTCGAACCAGCGGGCAAAGAGCTCGGGATCCGAGCTGCCGTCCGCGCGGTCCACCAGCGCGAGGCCGGGATCGACCGCGCCTTCCGACAGCAGCCGGTCGAGCCGCGCCGCCAGCAGCGGGGCGCCGTCGCCCGAGCCGCGGGGTGCGTCGGCCTCGGCCAGCAGCAGCGTGAAGAGCAGCGCCGACAGCGCCGGCACCGCCGGATCGACGTCATGGAGAAGCGGCACCAGAACCGACGCCTCGCTGGCGCGCCAGAGGCTGGGCGGCAGGCCGGTGACCGACATGGGCAGGAGCCCAGCCGATTCCGGCGAGGGCTGGCCCAGCTGCTGCACCTCGACCTCGGGGCTGGTGACGGAACTCGCCACCGGCGGCTCGTCGAGCCTGAGCGGCGGCAAGCGGCCGTTCGATTGCGGCAGCCCGAACATCGGCGTCGCGCCCGGCTGCTGCGGCTGCATCACCGCGGGCGCATTCGCCGTCCCGTCGTCGTTGAGCCAGTCGATGGCCGACATGGGGGATTGCGCCGCGAGAGGGCCCGCGGCGGCAATGAACAGCGTCAGAAGGAGGGGCTCAGTCCGCATCGAGCTCCACAGGCTGGCGAATCTCCGTCTGCGGCGGCGAAAAATCCGCCCCGAAGAACGGTCCGACATAGGCATAGCCCACCAGTCCGATCCCGCAGAGGATCAGAAGTATGAACAGCCATTTGATGATACGTCCCATTATGCTCGCTGGTCCTGCCTCGTGTCTTTTTCAGAACTTATACCTAGCCTTTTCGGCAAACTCACGTCATTCACGGCCTCGAAAGTCAGAATTGGCGATGGATGGCCGAGATACAAGGGTGCAGGCACTCAAGCTGAAAAAGACCGTGGTCCTCGTGGGCATGATGGGCGCGGGCAAAACGGCGGTCGGCAAGGCCCTGGCGCACGCCCTGCGTGTGCCGTTTCGCGATTCGGATGCCGAGATCGAACTGGCCGCGAACATGACCATCGCCGAGATCTTCTCGCGCGATGGCGAGCCCTTCTTTCGCGAAAGGGAAAGCCAGGTGATCGCACGGCTGCTCGATGGCCGGCCCTCGGTGCTGTCCACTGGCGGCGGTGCCTACATGCGCGAGGAAAACCGCCGCATGATCACCAAGCGCGGCGTCGCGGTCTGGCTGGATGCGGCGCTGCCAGTGCTGTGGAACCGGGTGAAGCACAAGGACACGCGTCCTCTGCTGCGCACCGCCGATCCCCATGCCACGCTGCGTGAGATCTACTGCAAGCGGGTGCCGATCTACGCGCTGTCTGACCTCACCGTGTCCTCGGAACAGGGCAAGTCGGTGGATGCGATGGCGCAGCGGGTGATCGAGGCGCTGAAGACGCGCCCGGATGTGTTGACGGAGGAAGACGGGGAATGACCGGAACGGTTCACGTGGCGCTCGGCGAGCGCGCCTATGACGTGCGCATCGGAGAGGGGCTGCTGGCCCGTGCCGGTGCCGAGATCGCGCCGCTGCTGAAGCGCCCGCGCGTGGTGATCGTCAGCGACGAGACCGTCGCCGAGGCGCATCTGGCGACGCTGACGCAGGCGCTCGAGGCCGAAGGCATCGGCTCGGCGGCGCTGACCCTGACGCCGGGCGAGGCGACGAAATGCTGGCGCGAGCTCGAGCGCGTGGTCGAGTGGCTTCTGGCCCAGAAGGTCGAGCGCCGCGACGTGGTGATCGCGCTTGGCGGCGGCGTCATCGGCGACCTCGTGGGCTTCGCGGCGGCGGTGCTGCGCCGGGGCGTGCGCTTCGTGCAGATCCCGACATCGCTGCTGGCGCAGGTCGACAGCTCGGTCGGCGGCAAGACCGGCATCAATTCGCCCGCCGGCAAGAACCTGATCGGCGCCTTTCACCAGCCCTCGCTGGTGCTGGCCGACATCGACGTTCTCCAGACCCTCACCGACCGCGATTTCCTCGCGGGCTACGGGGAGGTGGTGAAATACGGCCTACTCGGCGATGCGGCGTTCTTCGAGTGGCTCGAGGACAACGCCGGTGCGGTGGAATCCCGGGATCCCGCGGCGCTGACCCACGCGGTCACCCGCTCGGTCGAGATGAAGTCCGGGATCGTGGTGCGCGACGAGACCGAGCAGGGCGACCGGGCACTCCTCAACCTCGGCCATACCTTCTGCCACGCGCTCGAGGCGGCCACCGGATATTCCGACCGGCTGCTGCACGGCGAGGGCGTCGCCATCGGCTGCGCGCTGGCCTTCGAGCTGTCGTCGCGGCTCGGGCTCTGCCCGCAGGAGGATCCGTCCCGTCTGCGCGTGCACCTGCGCGAGATGGGGATGAAAGCGGATCTGGCCGACATTCCCGGCGAACTGCCTTCGGCCGAGGCGCTCTACGAGCTCATGGGGCAGGACAAGAAGGTGATCGACGGGGCCATTCGCTTCATCCTTGCCCGCGGCATCGGCGAGGCCTTCGTCTCGTCCGACGCCCCGCGCGAGACGGTGCTGGGCGTGCTGCGCGACGGCCTCGCCGGGCGCTGATCCTCAGAGCGCGTCGCGGACCGAGCGCAGGGCCCCTTCGACGGTGCGCAGAGCATCGCGGCGCGCATCCCCGATGATCGCCGCGCCTTCGCGCCGTCGCGAGGCGCCGCCGGCATCGCAGGGGCACCAGCCGCTGGCATCGGTGAGCCCCGCCGCACGGGCGATGAGCCCGGCCTGTTGGGGCGGCACGAAATTCACCACATCGGCCTCGATCCGGCCCGCGTCGGTCTCGATCCGGCCGCGGTCGGTGTCGACCGACAGCACCGTGGCGCGCAGCCACCGGCCCTTGCCCTGTTGCCCGAGACTGCCGTCGCCGCCGTCCAGAACCGTCAGCCGTGCCTCCGGGCGATGTGTCGCCAGCCACGCGGCCAGCGCCCCGACGCGGGCCAGCGCCGCGTCGGGCTGGGCGAGCTGCGCGGGCAGGCGGAGCACCACGTGGCCACGCTCGGGCAGGGAGCAGAGCTGCGCCTGCAGCCGTAGCACCTCGCGGGCGCTGCCCCGGGCGGCGTGCCAGAGGTGGCGGGTG
>NZ_JAATOS010000369.1:0-3988 GCF_011806505.1 Salipiger sp. HF18
GTCGCGCGGCCCCTGCCCTTCGGCGAGACACTCCGCGATGTCCTCGATGGCGCGCACCCGCCGCCGCGACAGGCTGACGATGCGATGCGGGTCGATCCAGAGCCGGACCGAGACCATGTCCTCGGGGTCCTCGCCCTCGATGGTGTTGATGCCCCGCAGAATCACGATGAGGCCTTTGCCCACCATCGTCACGCGCGGGCGTGTCTCTTCGGCCACCAGTGCGTCGATGATGGTTGGATCGAGGTAAGAGAGGTTCTCGACGATCCACCCCGGCGTGTCCGGATGCTGCGCCCGCAGGTGGACCCAGCCCAGCGTGTCGCTGCGCAGCACGTCCGGCGCCTCAGACGGGCTGAGCCGGTGGCCATGGCCGGGGCCGTCCAGCGTATAGCCGGTCAGGATGACGTCGTCGGGGCTTGGAACGAGCTCGTGCATGTTGGGCAGGATAGCTCCCGCGTCGGCGACGGCAAGCGATGGCGATGCGTCTCAGGACACGTCCCGACTATGTGCACAGACGCACAACGCGGGGCGCACCCCCCGGTTTGCCGGACTCCAGCCCCCGCGCCTCACGCAGGGATCGCCGGAACGATGACGGTTAAAGGAATTTATATCATTTATTATTAAATGCTTATTACAAAACACAGCCCCGATTGAACGCAGGACTTCACCTTCAAGGGCACGTTTCCGCGACCGGGCGAGAGCACTCCCGTGATTTGCCAATCGTCTGCCAAATAACAATATTCCGAGTGTCACAAGACAACGGGACAATCGGCAAAACGCACAATCGTGTGCGTCTCCCCAGAAAGGACAAAAATCATGAAAAAGCTCATCGTTCTCACGGCCGCAGTCGTCACCGCCTTTGCAGGCGTCGCCTCCGCACAGGGCTACAAAACCGGCGATTTCGCCCGTGCCGCGCTCGAGCGCATCGCTCCGGAAGCCGACGCATCGGACCTGACCAACGCCGAAGCCGTCGCCATCTACAACCAGGTGCAGGACGAAACCGGCGCGGGCAACGCGAAAAGCAAGGCAGAGTCGCTGATCCGCTCGTACCAGTGAGCCGCGGAGCGAGGAGGAGGCCGGACATCGTCACGGCCTCTTTCCGACCGGCCACAGACATGGACCGGAAAAGCAACAGGGGCGCCCTCGGGCGCCCCTGCTTACGTCTGTAGGGACGGTTGCGCCCGCATGATCGCCGCGGGCGCGTCCCGAATTACGCGAGGATCTTGGAGACGACGCCCGAACCGACGGTGCGGCCGCCTTCGCGGATTGCGAAGCGGAGACCGTCTTCCATGGCGATCGGTGCGATCAGTTCCACGGTGAACTTCAGGTTGTCGCCGGGCATGACCATCTCGGTGCCCTCGGGGAGGGTCACGGTGCCGGTCACGTCGGTGGTCCGGAAGTAGAACTGCGGACGGTAGTTCGCGAAGAACGGCGTGTGACGGCCACCCTCTTCCTTGGTCAGGATGTAGACCTCGCACTCGAACTTGGTGTGCGGGTTCACCGACTTCGGCTTGCAGAGCACCTGGCCGCGCTCGACCGCTTCACGGTCGATGCCGCGCAGCAGCGCGCCGATGTTGTCGCCGGCCTCACCGCGGTCGAGCAGCTTGCGGAACATTTCCACACCGGTGCAGGTGGTCTTCTGGGTGTCCTTGATGCCGACGATCTCGAGTTCGTCGCCAACGTTCACCACACCACGCTCGACGCGGCCGGTCACCACGGTGCCGCGGCCCGAGATCGAGAACACGTCCTCGATCGGCATCAGGAACGGCTGGTCGGTGGCGCGCGGCGGCTGCGGGATGTACTCGTCCACGGCGGCCATCAGCTCGCGGATCTTGTTCTCGCCGATTTCCGGATCACGGCCTTCGAGCGCGGCCAGAGCCGAGCCTGCGATGATCGGAATGTCGTCGCCCGGGAAGTCGTAGGCCGACAGAAGCTCGCGCACTTCCATCTCGACGAGCTCGAGGAGCTCCTCGTCGTCCACCTGGTCGACCTTGTTCAGGAACACGACCATGGCGGGGATACCCACCTGGCGGCCGAGCAGGATGTGCTCGCGGGTCTGCGGCATCGGGCCGTCAGCCGCGTTCACGACCAGGATCGCGCCGTCCATCTGGGCAGCACCGGTGATCATGTTCTTCACGTAGTCGGCGTGGCCGGGGCAGTCGACGTGCGCGTAGTGGCGGTTCTCGGTCTCGTACTCGACGTGCGCGGTCGAGATCGTGATGCCGCGGGCCTTTTCTTCCGGCGCGCCGTCGATCTGGTCGTAGGCGCGGAACTCGCCGAAGTACTTCGTGATCGCAGCCGTCAGCGTGGTCTTGCCGTGGTCAACGTGACCGATCGTGCCGATGTTGCAGTGCGGTTTCGACCGCTCGAACTTTTCCTTTGCCATCTTGTAAAGACGCCTCGCCTTTTCAGGGGCCCAAAACGACCCGGTTTCGCATCGCGGGCCATTTATTGGCTTGCAGAGGGAAAATCAAGCCGTTGATGCCTGGGGACACGCTGGAATCCGCGTGTTTCCTTACGTTTCGGGCCATTCCGCCACCCCTGATGCAGCAAGGCCTCACCCCCCGAGAGCCGCAAGCCCCCGGGGCCGTGCCCTGCGCCGCGGCGCGGTGAGCGTTCAGGCGCCGCGGCCAGACGCCGCCGGCGCCTGCGGCGAATCCGCGGACCCCGCGACCTCGGCCGGCCCGGACGCCGCTTCCGAGGGGCGCTTTCCGGCGTCGGGGCCACCGAACCAGCCCTCGTTTTTCTGCATCCGCCGCATCCATTTCTCGATCTGCAGCGCCATGTTGGCCGAGAGGTTGCGCATCTGCTGCTCGCGCGACTGGGTCACGCCCGAGCCCACCACGGTCTCGGCCGAGAAGCTCTCGAGCACGGTGATCTCTTCGGGCGTATCGTTGAGCTTCTTCTGCGCGGCGTCGTCCCAGGCGGTGACCCGGACGATCAGCGCCGATTTCGGGCTGAACACCAGCGGAATGCCCGGCTGCGCCAGCACGAAGCCCTCGACGCTGACCCCGAGGTGGTAGAACTTGTCGCCGTCCTGCCGACGGAAGCGCTCTTCCAGCGCCGCGTCGACCGAGGCGATCCACTCTTCGGCGGTGGCGTTGCGCGAGACCGGCCCCTCGACGATGTTCGGCGCCACCACGATGGCATGGCCGAGCTTAAAGTCCCCGATCGGTTCGGCGGGTTTCTTCAGGTCGGTCTGGCCGTTGGCACAGGCGGACAGGCCGAGGGCAAGCACAAGAACGGGGATCAGGCGCAGCATGGGGGCTCCGGTAGGACGCGATGTATCGAAAGGGGATAGCGCAACGCCCCGCAACGTGCAATTGCGCGCCCGGTGCGGCAGCGCCGCAACGCCGTCCCTACCACAGCCCACCGCACCCTTGCCTTGTCGCGCCTGCGGACCATGATCCAGCGCGACCCTACACGAAGCCCCGGATCGACCTTGAAATTCTCCCTCTCCCCGATCGCCCTTCTTCTTGTCCTCGCGACCCTCGTCCTCAGCGCCTGCGGCACGCCGCCGCCGGACCAGCTGCCGCGGCCGCACCACTCCGACATCGCCGAACTCTCGCGCGAGATTCAGGCGCTTGGCGCCGGCATCTCCGCCGAGGAGGCCGACCGCGTGGCCCGGATCTCCTACGAGTATCCGCTCCGCCTCGCCGTGGCCTACGAGGTCGAGGATCCGCCCTATATCCACAACATCAAGGTCAACAACGGCACCAAGCCGCGCGGGCTCTGCTACCAGTGGGCCGATGACCTCGAGGCGCGGCTGCGGCAGGAGGGCTTCACCACGCTCGAGCTGCAGCGCGCCATCGCCAATTCCGAGAACCCGCTGCGCATCGAGCACAGCACGGTGGTGGTCACCGCCCCCGGCGACAGCATGTACGACGGCATCGTGCTCGACCCGTGGCGCAACGGCGGCCGGCTGTTCTGGGGCCACGTGACGGAGGACCACAAGTACCCGTGGCTGCCCCGCGACGAGGTGTTCCGGCGC
>NZ_JAATOS010000370.1:0-3954 GCF_011806505.1 Salipiger sp. HF18
ATAAGCCTGCGCCCGATCCCGTGGCCTTGCCAGCCCGGCGCGATGAAGACCCCGCCGATGAAACAGTCCAAGAGGCTGATGAAGCCAACAGCGTCTCCGTCAAGGCAAGCCACGGAGGTCTCCGCCTCTGGCAGATACCGCTCCTCGATCAGCCTGCGCTGTTCCGTCAGCCTTGTTTCACCGATGAAGGGGTGCGCCTTCAACGAGGCGTCGAACCATATAGTCGACAGTCTTTCCAGATCCGTTGCCGCTTCGAAGGGCCGGATCACCACGTTCGCGTTCTTCATGAGAATAAGAACTCCAAAGAAATCATGCAAAAAGGGTCGGCATCCGTGTGCCGAGCGATGCCGCTAGATGCGGGTCAATCGAAGCCTCTGAGCATAAATCTCCTTCTGTGACGGGATGAGAATAAGCCGCCGTGCCACCAGTTTCAATGACGATTGAGGGATCATCCCGGACCTACGCTGCGCGTCGGGGTCAAGAGCCTGGCCGCCCCTAGCTTGCCGTCGCTCCCCGGCCCATACTGCTTGAGCGGCCCAAACGGCCCAGAGCCGACCTTCACGCGCGGCGCAGCAGCTGACCGGTCTCGGCCCTCACCTGCCGTTCGTTGTGATGGTCATCTCTGCAGTGCAGCTTCCCCAGTGCGGTCATTCGAGGCGTCGTGCAGCACGGCCTTGCCGGCGTCTGTTCGCAACGCGGTTGGAGCTGCCTCTCACGGGATTGGCTCGAAAGTCCGCATCAAGCACTGTATGGTCGTCGAGAATCTAATTGAGCAGAGCAATTGGAACCAGAAAATGCCCAAACCTGTGCGGATGCCAGACGGCGAATTTCATGAACTCCTGAATCTTTTCGAAGACGACGTCAAAAGTTTGGTCGAACTTACGTTTCCCAAAGGTCCCGTGCAGAACCGCCATGTTCGGCAGGCTTCCGTCATTGTTCGGCGCTGGCTTTGTGACAATGAACTTCGCCGCATCACCGACCAAGTTTCGGTGCCAGTGACGTTTCCTATGCTCAACGATAAAAGTATCTTTGATAGAATAGAAAATGATGCCGACATCGACTACTATCTCTCAGCTGGGGTCAGGTTCGACGGAAAGCCAATATGGGCGCTGTATCATTCAAACTCCGACATAGCGCCAGAATGGGTGCACGAGCTGGGCTCTCAACGGATTGAGTTGGTGAAGCTAGGCAAGGTGATGAAGCGCCCAGTGCTTCACTTTAGAGGCGATAACTTCTCGTTGGAACAAACACTTCGGTATGCCTGCAACAAGCTGGGTGGAGCACATTTCGATCCATCCAGAAATGAAAACGAAAAGAAACTTGATTTGGCGGCGCGCTATTTAACTTTTGGGCCTCCAGAGGAAAGGATTGAATCAGGAATAGTAGGTAAAATTCATTTACCGCTGGAGCCAAATGGGGCAGAAGTTTTAAGCGGTGTCGCGGTGATCGTTGTCGTCGCGGCGTCGATGATAGTGAATATACATTTCGATGGGCAGCCGCTCGTTGAGCTGAAGCATGAATCTGCATCGACTTGACTGAGACAATGTTTAACGAACTTTATCGTTAGATATCTGCAGGTCGCATGAAAGCCGCCATTCATGCACTCCGCAGCCGTCGCCGCTCACGGCGCTCTCCGGACATTCGTCCCAGGCGCAGCGGATGACCGGTCCCAGGTAAGCGCCGAAAACCCTTTGTAAGGTTCGGATCGAAACGTTGGCGAGACCAGACTTATCCCTCCCGGAGTCATGGGGCATCCGATAAGCACACGAAGTTGCCGCATCCCTCGGACTGGCCTCTCTCCTCAGGCGCAGTTATAAAACTTTCCTCTTCTGGTACAGACGGAAAGGTTGCTGGGCCTTGAGCGACAAACGCAGTGCAATGATCTGATTGGCCGGGGATCTTATCGGGTCCAGAATGGTCGTGCGGGTAAGTCTATGGGCCAGAATCTGTTTGACTCGAGATGCCTAAAATGGAATACAAAACAGAGACTTAGGGTGGGATGCGATGCTGGTTGAACTTCAGGTTAAGAACTTCAAGGCGTGGAAAGACACGGGGCCGATCCGGCTCGCGCCTCTCACTGTCGTGTTTGGCGGCAACAGTTCCGGAAAATCAAGTCTCGGCCACCTCCTTCTTGCTATGAAGCAAACTACGCAGATTTCCGACCGCAAACGCGCGCTCCATCTCGGCGACGAGAGTTCCTTGATCGACTTGGGAACTTTTACAGATTGCATATATGGTCACGATCTGGAGTCGCTTCTGGAGTTTACCTTGAAGTGGAAGCTTCCCCATCGCCTAGAGGTAGACAATCCACTTGTCGAAACAGAAGTGTACTCGGGGGACTATTTATCTCTCCATTCGTCTTTGAGAGCAGACAAGGCGAGCCAGCCGGTCATTGAAGAGATCCAGTACGATCTATTTGATGGCGAGGAGAAAACTCTCGAGATCATACATGGCCGCAGCGGAAGTAAAGCGTACCTTGAAGCTTCGCCGCTTCGACTCGTTCACGCTTCAGGCCGCAAGTGGCCGGTTGAGCCACCAGAAAAGTTTTATCGATTTTCCGACCGAACACTCTTGCGATACCAAAACGCTGATTTCTTAGCTGAATTTGCACTGGAAACTGAACGCGCCCTAGACGATCTTTATTATCTCGGTCCACTGAGAAGTCCACCTCGGCGCGTATACCAATGGTCTGGAGATAGTCCTCCTGATGTTGGTCAAGAGGGCGAAACTGCGATTGCCGCGCTCCTTTCGGCCACTAGTGAGAAACGTATGCTTAACCGTCGATGGAAGAAACCTAGAAGCCGTTTTGACGAGTTTATAGCATCGTGGCTTGTCGATCTCGGCGTTATTTCCAATTTTCGAGTAAAGGCTGTCGCGAAAGGCCGCAAAGAATATGAGGTTCTCGTAAAAACGCAACCTAAGGCACCGGAAGTGAAGCTTACAGACGTGGGCTTTGGTGTTTCTCAGGTTCTCCCCGCTTTGGTACAAGCTTTCTATTCCCCGAAGGGTTCAACCGTGTGGATGGAGCAACCAGAAATTCACCTTCACCCCAAGGCTCAGTCCGTTCTAGCTGATGCATTTATCAGTGCAACTCAGTCCTACGAGGACGGAGTGCCGCGCGGGACGCAACTCATCATCGAAACTCACTCGGAACATTTCCTCAATAGATTGCAAAGACGAGTAGCGGAGGGCGTAATAAAAAAGGAGGACGTCGCGGTCTACTTTGTAAAGAACAAAACTGGCGCGGCTGCACTTGAGGCGCTTGAGTTGGATGAGGATGGCGAAATTTTGAATTGGCCAGAAAATTTCTTTGGAGACGAGATGGAAGACATTGCCGCACGCACTCTAGCGGCTATTAATAGAAGATCCTCCCAAAAGTAGGAGTTAATAAAGTAGTGGTGCGTGCAGTTATTGACACTAACGTTCTCTTAGTCGCCAATGGTAGCCATGAGGACATTTCCGACGAGTGCCGGAAAAGGTGCATCGAGCGCTTACTTGCGCAAAAACTCCGCGGAAAAACCGTGATTGACGATTGCTTTCATATTCTTCGTGAGTATCAGAAAAAGACACATCCTAACCAGCCGAAGGGGGTTGGTGACGTCTTCCTGAAGTGGCTGCTTCAAAACCAACGGAACGGATCGCATGTCGAACAAGTTACTATCACGGAAGTAGAAGCCAACAGATACGAAGAGTTTCCAGACGAGGAACTCGAGGCGTCTTTCGACCCTCCAGACAGAAAATTTGTGGCAGTCTCGAACGCCCACCCGGAGAAACCTACCATTCTTCAGGCTGCGGACTGTAAATGGTTGGATTGGTGGGAGGCCTTGGCAGATCATGATGTCAAAGTCGAATTTCTATGCCCGGATGATGCCTGCCGTTTCTACACCGCCAAGTTCCCCGATAATGCGCCACCAAGCTTACCGACATGAACCACTTTTTTCGATTCCCCAGCAC
>NZ_JAATOS010000036.1:0-20625 GCF_011806505.1 Salipiger sp. HF18
CACCCGGTCGGGATCGCGGGCAATGACGAAATCGGTGCGCGGCAGGGCAAGCGCGTTGGCGCCGTAGCTGCCTACGAGCTCGGCGAAGATCCCGGTGAGGGCATTGACGTTGCGCGCCTCGTAGACCTGTCCGCCGGTGCCCGAGGCGATGTCGGTGAGCTCTTCGCGGTCGACGTCGTTGCCCGCGGGGATGGCGTGAATGCGCACGCCGATGTCCTCGAGTCGCTCGGCCGCCGCGACCGGGTCGCCGCCGGCGGTGTTGAAGCCGTCTGTCAGCAGGTAGGCGGTGCGCACCCGGCCGACCTCGGCCACGCGGGTGAACTCGCCGGTCGAGGCGTCGAAGGCGTCGCCGATGGCGGTGTCGCCGCCGGGCGAGAGGGCGTCGATGGCGTCCTTGTAGTCCTGCGCATTGCCCGCGTTCAGCGTGTCGATGGGGCGCAGCAGGGTGTTGCCCTCGTTGAACTCGAGCAGACCGAGGTCGATGCCCTGGCTTGTCTGCAGGTCGACGAAGGCGCGCCCGGCGGCGCGCACGAACTCGATGCGGCTGTCGGCGCAGTCGCCCTCGTCCACGGTGCCGTCATTGTCGTCGTCGAGCCCGTTGAGGCAGACCTCGGCCTGCCCGGAATTGGATGACCACGACATCGAGCCCGAACGGTCGACGATCATCATGATCTGATCCGAGCCCACCACGTCATCGACAAAGCTGACCGCCCGGAAGCAGGTCGCGGGCGGGGCCTCGGCGGGCAGGGCGGGGGCGGTGGTGAACGGGTAGTTCCGCACCAGCGTGTCCCAGCCCGAGAGCCCGCCGTTGACCAGCGTCTGCTGGGTGGTCTCGAAACGGCCGGTGCCCGCGTTCCAGCGCTGCGCGCAATCGGCGGCGTTGCATTGCGAGGTGCCGTCGTGGGTATCTGAAACGCTGGTGATGCCGACGCCGGTGGTCAGCCCGTCGGTGCCGCCAATGGTGCCGAAATCCAGGGCGACGGTGAGGTCGCCGGCGCCGGTGGTGAGGCCGGTGACGTTCATCGACGGCGAGGCCTCGGACACCGAGGCGAGCGAGCCGTCGGCGTTGAACTGCAACGTCCAGCTCTCGACGACGCTGATCACCCCCTGCGAGCCGCCGATGGCTGCGCCGTCCACCGCCGCGGTGATCTGCCATTCTGCCATGTCGGTGCGCGTGCCGAAGAGCGAGATGACGGCGGCGGGCAGGTTGCCGATGTCGTCGATGGCCTCGACGTCGCGCCGGAAGGTCGAGGTCGCCTCGGCGGTGGCGAAGCTGGTGCCGTCGAAGAGCTGCACGGTGTCGGCGGTCGAGAGGTTGCCGTCGAGGGCGATCGAGGTGACTGGCGCGCCCACGGGGCAGGTGCCCGAACCCTGCAGCGGGTCGTGGTTGGCGGCGACGCTCAGCTCGGACATGAGCACGAACTGGCAGCTGCCCGAGGGGCAGTCCGCGCCGCGCAGGCAGGCGGCCCCGTCGTTGCCGCCGCCGACGCACTGGATCCGGCCGGATTGCTGCATGATCGAGTGGTTGCGTTCGTCGATGCTGCCCGCGTCGAAGCCCGGCCCGATTCCGCAGGAGCCTCCGAAGCGGCGCTGCTCGTCGTATTGTTCGCCGAGCCCAAAGGCGTGGTGGCCCCATTCATGCAGCCAGACGTCGGCGCGTCGCAGGTCGACGTCGTACATGTTGAGATGCCGCCCGAGGGTGGTGAGATCGCTGCCGTCGGTGGTGAAGCTGCCGCCGGCGCGGCCGTTGATGGCGTGGATCCAGAGTGCC
Source organism: Salipiger sp. HF18 (assembly GCF_011806505.1). Classification (NCBI taxonomy): domain Bacteria; kingdom Pseudomonadati; phylum Pseudomonadota; class Alphaproteobacteria; order Rhodobacterales; family Roseobacteraceae; genus Salipiger; species Salipiger sp. HF18. The sequence continues at coordinate 1,772 of NZ_JAATOS010000036.1, forward strand.
GCGCGGTCGAGATCCTCCTGCGCCTGCGTGAGTCGCACCTGCCGGACCCGCATCTGGCCGTCGGTGGCGTCGCAGATCCCCAGCGCGAGCTGTTCGATCGCCGCCTTGGTGTCGTCGATCTGTGCGGCGCTGGGCGGGAAGTTGAAATGGACGCTGAAGTCGAGGTCGCCGTTCGAGGGATCGACACTGCCGTCACCGGCCAGCGTTTTCGAGGCAATGCAGAGCAGAAATGCCGCAATACGGAAACGGGATCGTGTGAACATCGGAATCCCATGAATTTGTTTCGAATGGTCGCAAGTGTACCACAAAAGCAGTGATCATAAAACGAGTCTCGGCAACCGGAGGGTGAAAGGGCTCTCGGATCGGGGCTGCGATGGCCCTGGGCTGGAGGGGCGGCGTGGGGCCAGCTGTTTGATCCCACGGTTTGATGGCGCGATCCATTCGCTGGAATGGAAGGAAGCCCTATGGGACAGCTACGTCACGGCAGCGCCACGACCACGCATGCCATTTGCGATAGCCAAGGCCACAGAGGAAGAGCCTGTTTTCACGCATCTTCGGTCGCCAGTCCCCACGTCTTCTTCGTCCGCCATGCCGCCATACGCTGCAGGTGCGGAGAATGTCGGAAACGAGCTCAAACTGACGAGAGCGCGTGAGGCCGGTTTTTCACGCGCAGCGACGCGCTCAGCTTGTCGGCCGGACCAGTGCTGACCTTGGCCTGCCTGACGATGCAGCGCGATGCCATGGATGAGCGTCTCGGGAAAGCAGCACGGCAGCGGCGGGCTGTTCCATCAGCGTCTGGTCAGACCCGCGACCTGCGGGCCCATTAGCGCTGATGCGAAATGCAGAGGGTGCCTCGCGGCTGGTCTGCCAATTGACAGCTCTGATGCCCGGCTCTACCTCCTGCATTCTTCAAGGAGGCCATCATGCCCAAACCGAAGTCTCGCAGTTTCGCCGTCATCGGCCTTGGAACCTTCGGCACAACCGTCGCGTCAGAGCTGGCCCGGTTCGGCAATCACGTGCTTGGGATCGACCTTCAGGAACGCAACGTCTCACGCGTCGCTGACACGATTGCCGAAGCGGCGATTGCCGACGGCCGCGACGACCAGGCTCTGCGCGAGGTCGGAGTCGGCAGCTACGATGTTGCCGTCGTCGCCATCGGCGAAGAACTCGACGCCAACATCCTTTGCACCATGAACGTCAGGATGCTTGGCGTGCCCACGGTCTGGGTGAAGGCGATGAACCGCACGCACCATCGGATCCTGTCCAAGCTTGGTGCCGACCGGGTGATCCTGCCCGAGCAGGAGATCGGTCGCCATATCGCCCAGATGCTGCACAACCCGCTGGTCCGCGACTACGTGAGCCTCGGCAACGGCTTCCACGTGGTGGACTTCCGCGTGCCCCAAAGCCTCGACGGTACGCGCATCGACAGGATTGGCCTTGCCGAGAAGTTCGATCTTAGGGCCTTGGGGCTCATGCGCGGCAGCGACTATGTGGACTGCGAGGCGGGGGCGACCGAACTCAGGGCCGACGACAAGCTGCTGCTCCTCGGACGCAGGGAGAACCTGCGCCGCTTCGCGGACGGGCTCTGAGCGCCGATGCGGCCCGTATGGTCCAGGGGGGTATGGCGCATGCAGCTGCCCCCGCCAGCGATCCTCGCCGGTCTCTACGCGGTGCTGATCGTCCTGGGTGGCGCTCTGCTGATGCTGCCTGCGGCGACGGCGATCCCGATAACCTGGTCGGACGCGATCTTCACCGCCGCCTCGGCCGTGACCGTGACCGGCCTCGTGATCTCGGACACCGGCAGCCAGTTCACCCTGTTCGGGCAGGGCATCATCATGGTGCTGATCCAGCTGGGCGGGCTGGGGTTGATGACCTTCGCGGTGCTGTTGCTGTCGATGCTGGGCCTTCCGGTGACGATCTCGCAGCGCATCTTCCTGCGCGAGGATCTCAACCAGACTTCGATCAGCGACCTGCTGGTCCTCGTCCGCGGGATCCTCAAGACCGTGCTGGCCTGCGAACTCTTGGGCGTCGCGCTGCTGTCTGTCGTCTTCGTGCCGGAATTCGGCTGGGGCGAGGGGCTGTGGCAGGCGCTTTTCCATACGGTCTCGGCTTTCAACAATGCGGGCTTTGCGCTCTTCCCAGACAGTTTGTCGCGCTATGTGGGCAACCCTGTCGTCAACCTCACGATCCCGGCGCTGTTCATCTTCGGCGGGCTGGGGTTCATCGTGGTGACCGAGGCCTACGGCAAGCGCCGCTGGCGGGCCTTTTCCCTGCACACAAAGCTCATGGTGGTCGGCACGCTGGCTCTGATCGTCTGGTCCGTGCTGACCTTCGCTGCGCTGGAATGGACCAACCCTGCGACGCTCGGCGGGCTCGCCAGTACCGGTGACAGGCTGTGGGCCAGCTGGTTCCAAGGGGTGACGACCCGCACCGCAGGCTTCAATACCGTCGCCATGGGCGGCATCCAGGGCAGCGGCGCCATGATGTTCAGGTCCCGCATGGTGATCGGGGGCGGCAGCACCTCGCCGGCCGGAGGCATCAAGGTGACCACCTTCATCGTCCTGTTGCTTGCGACCGTCGCCTTCTTTCGGCGTAGTCAGCAGTTGCACGTCTTCGGGCGGAGTATCGGCGCCGAAGAGGTCATGAAGGTTCTGGCGCTGACCATGGTAAGCCTGATGACGGTTCTGGTCGCGATCTTCCTCGTGACTCTGTCCCACGATGGGGACTTCATCGACCTTGCTTTCGAGGTGACCTCGGCCTTCGGTACGGTCGGATTGTCACGGGGGACCACCGGAGAGCTGGACGGCTTCGGTCGCGCGGTGATCATCGCCGTCATGTTCGTCGGCAGGGTTGGACCACTGACCCTGGGCTTCTTCCTCGCAACACGATCCAAGCCCCGGGTCCGGTACCCTGCGAGCAAAGTTTATCTCGGATAATCCTGCGCGAGAGCTTGCTTGTACTAACCCTGACCGCGCCCCTACCTGCGCCTGGGACCCGTCGGGCGATACATGCTAGGTTGAATGCTCAGGCGCTGCCTCTCAAAGTACCGTGCGCTGCGGTGACGAAAGCTCAGGTGTTTTCTACCAGTCAATCGTCCGGTCAGTAGCCGTTACCTTTGTCGAAACATCCTTTGGGAGCCCGGTCGCTGCTCAGTGGGCCTTGTGTTGCCCGGACGGTTCGAGGAAGAGCGCCGAGTTTTCCCCGCGGACCCGCAACTTGGCGGCGAGGGGAAACTTTCAGCTCTCATCGACCCCCCACCAGCGCATTGTCTGATGGCAGTGGTGGTCAATTGCCTTCGCAGCCTGTTCGGCGTCCTGGGCGCGCAGGGCTGAGATGATGGCGAGGTGCTCTTCCATGGCGCTCGCAATGCGGTCGACCAGAAAGGCGCGGGTGGCTTGAATGACAGCAAGACGGTTTCGGTTTGCCTCATAGACGCCGCGCAGAAAAGGGTTGTTCAGCCCGCTCGCCAGCAGGTCGTGCAGGCTGAGATCGGTTTCAAGGGCCTGCGCCGGCAGATCGCCATTCCTGCCGGATTGCGCCAGCTGCAGCATCGTTTCATGCGCGCCCCGCAAACGGTTGAGCGGCATCGGCACGCCGCGCTGGATCAGACGGCAGGCACCCTCCTTGTCCAGCAGGGCCCGCATGTCCAGGCAGGCGCGCGTTAGTTCAGGACTCGCGTCCATCACCACGATGCCGCGCTTGGGCAGGATGCTGACCAGGGATTGTGTCTCCGCCCGTTTGACCGCCTCGCGGGTGGCGGCAATCGGAAAGCCTACCAATTCCCCAAGTTTGGGCATGGAAATGAACTCATTGGCCCTGAGGGCGCCTTGCCGCAAGGCTGCGAGCAGCGCCTCAAAAGCCTGGTCCGCCTGCAGTGCCTGTCCTGATCCGGTCGCGTCTTTCATCCTCAACCCTCTGAATATCAAGTAAATCAGGAAGTCCTTCAAGAAATCCAGATAGATGCCTTCGGTAATTCTTGATTGTGCCAACCATAGCATAGCACCTAACATTTTACAAAAGATGTCAGAAAACATTTGAAACGTGACAGCAAGGGAGGAACGCATGTCAACACAGCGACAGGAGATTGAAGCGGGAGTTCAGGAGGAGGGGATCCGGATGCCGCATATTTACGTGATCCTGTTCGTGTTCACGGCACTGGCCGCGCTGGCAACGCATTTCGTGCCGGCCGGGCTCTACGACCGGGTGATATTGCCCAACGGACGCAGTGCCGTCGATCCAGGCTCCTTCCGCTATGTCGAGGCCAGCCCGATAGGCTGGGAACAGTTCATGCTGGCCGTCCCGGAAGGGTTGGTGAACGCCTCGACGGTGGTGTTTTTCACCTTCATCATTGGTGGCATGTTCATGGTGATCCGCCGCACTGGCGTGATCGATGTGGTGGTGGACAAGCTGACCCGGCGCTTCGCGGCGCGCAGCGTGCTGATGGTTCCCGCGCTGATGGTGGTCTTTGCCGTTGTGGCGACACTGATCGGCACTCAGGAGTTGGCGCTGGTCTATGTGCCGGTGATCCTGCCGTTGATGATCGCGCTGCGGTTTGACTCGATCACGGCGGTTGCCACCGCGTTGCTGGCGACCACTGCGGGCTTTACCGCCGGAGTGCTGAACCCGATCAACACCGGGCTGGGCCAGACCATCGCTGAGTTGCCTCTCTACTCTGGCGCCGGGTTGCGGATGCTGCTGTTTGTTTGCCTTCTGGGGGCCGGGATCGCCTACCTGATGCGCTATGCGCTGCGTGTGCAGAAAAACCCGAAGACCAGCCTGCTGGCCAATGACCCCAAGGAAGCCGCCAAACGCGAAGCCTATGTACATGACCTGGATGCGCCGGCGATGCGCTTTACTACCCGTCAGGCTTGGGCCGGAATGGCCGCGCTCATGTTCTTCGGTCTGATGGTCTGGGGTGTGCTGACCCGAGGCTGGTTCATGATGGAAATGGCGGGGCTGTTCGTGTTGATGGGCGCGACAGTCGGACTGATTGCGGGGCTGTCCCCGGGCAAGATCTGCGACGCCTTCAATGAAGGTTTCCGCGACGTGCTGATGGGCGCGATCATCGTCGGCCTGGCCCGTGCGGTGGCAGTCATGCTGGAGCAAGGCCAGGTGATGGACACGCTGGTTTATGGCTTGGGCAATCTTGTTGGCGACTTCCCAAGCTCGGTCTCGGCCGTCGGGATGTTCGTGTCGCAGCTTGGCTTTAACTTCGTGGTGCCGTCAGGCAGTGGTCAGGCGCTGGTTACCATGCCGATCATGGCGCCGGTTTCGGATCTGATCGGGGTCACCCGCCAGAACGCGGTGCTAGCCTTTCAGCTGGGCGATGGCCTCTCGAACATCTTCTACCCGACTTCCGGCTATTTCATGGCAACGCTCGCATTGGCCGGGGTGTCCTGGGACCGCTGGGTCCGGTTCTTCCTGCCGCTGTTCGGGTTGTGGATCGCAATTGCAACTGCATTCCTGATTTACGCGCAAGCAGTGAACTGGACCGGCTGAAGCGAAGGCGGGACCTGAACGGAGCATGCGGCGGTCGCTTGGCGGCCGCCGCGTTGTGTTTTCAGTATTGCGCAAGGTGCAAACCGGCCTGCGTAAGATGATCTGTGCCTGCTGCTCCATTCCGGCTCGTGCGGGGCGGCAGAGGGATGTTTCAGGGACCTGATGATAGCTGGAACCAGGGGGTCGCTGCGGGAGCTGCCCTTACGCAGGCAGCCCGAGCGGACCTTTCAAAGACGGCTACCGCCGGAAGAGTTCACGGTCACTCCGGGCGTATTTCGTTGAAAACCTCGTGCGTGCCCTCTCGGTAGATTTGCTATGCAAATCGCCTGCCGGGTAACAGTACGTGGCGCTGCCGCGACGAACTTGTCCCATAGGGCTTCCTTCCATTCCAATGAATGGCTCGCACCATCAAACCGTGGGATCAAACACCTAGGGTCTGCGGGTCAGGCGCCTGCGGGGATGCCGAGCACGGCGAGGGCAAAGGTAAGCACGGCGAGAAGGCTGAACCAGACCGCCTTGCCGTTGTCGCCGCGGTGGCGGGCCACCAGGACGGCGACGATGCATTGCAGCGCATAGAACAGGGCAAAGGCGCGCGAGGCCAGGCTGACGATCGAGACCACGTCCGTCGCCCAGATCACGCTGACCGCGACCGCGCCGATCACGACATAGGCGTGCCGGGGTGTGATGTGCTTGTGCGTCGTGTCGCTGACCAGTTCGCTGGCTCCGATACTGTCGGCGACCGATGCGCTGAACTGGCTGGCGATGGCACCGGCGGTGACGATGAACGGCAGCCATGGCGTGACCCGCCCGATCACCTCGATGAACCCGGCGACATCTGCCGTCGAGGTGAAGAACGGGAACAGCGGGATCATCAGCAGGAAGAAGATCACGTAGACGATGGACGAAACGATCTGCGCCCGGGTCATTGCCTTGATCCGGGTTTCGCCGTCGTAGAGATCGCCCATGAACCGCGTGGTTTCGAACCCCTGCACGATGATCAGCAGACCCATCAGGAAGCGCAGCGAATCCCAGTCGAAATGATGCGGCACGGCGGCGGCGGCAGTCCAGCTGTAGCCCTGCGGCAGCGTCGTTCCGAAGATCACCAGTCCGGCCAGCAGGGCGACAATCGCCGCGAGGTTGGCGCTGACGGTAAAGACCTCGGCCCGCTCGACGCCCTGCAGCCCCTTGGTTGCGCCCAGCAGGCAGATGGAGGAGATTATCACCGTTGCGACGACCTTGCCCAGCAGAGGATCCTCCCAGCCCAGCAGTTTCAGCCCGAAGGCCGCCAGCAGCACGAGGTAATAGGCGACCGAGATGAAATAGGCGCCGATCAGAACCAGATGCGACATGGTTTCGAAGGATTTGAGCGGGTGGCCGGCCTCGGCGGATTCGAACTCCGGCTCGCCATAGCGGATGTTGTAGCGGATCGCGCCACCGATCAGGAATGCCAGCAGGGTCAGCCCGATCACCGCGGGGATCGCCCAGATGCCGATTGCGCTGGCCAGCAGGGGCACCGAGACCAGGAAGCCGCTGCCGATGATCGAGGCCAGGGGCGTGACCGTGGCCAGCCAGTTCCGGTTCCGGCGGACCGGGCCGCTGATCAGGACTGCAAAGGCGATCACGGCGACGACGATCAGTGTGCCATCCAGCCAAGTCATGCCGTGTTCCTTCAATATGCGCGCAGTGACGTCCACTGCTATACGTATAGCCGCTTCTTTGAAAGCGGATCCTGCCGGTGTGCATGCGGAGCGAGGGCAGGGGCGCGACTCAAGTCCTCGGGATGCCAGCCCTGATGAGCCGTTTCCACCGCGGCATGGCGGGTCATTCAGACCCCATAATTGCCAGATGATCTAATCTCTGGGTTAGCGGCCTCTTCCACGGTACCCACCGTTCGGGGGGTGTCCCAGATGGGCTGGTGCCGAGCCTCAAGACATGGGGAAAGACCGAGTGCGGGATAACATGTTCATCGGGCGTGATGTCCCGCACTGCAGACCTTGGCTTGCCAGACCGTGCTGCCGATGCCACCGGGGGCCGGTTTGGGGAAGCTGCGCCGCAGCGAGACCCGACCTGGCGAACGACGGCAGCTCTGGGCCGGGAGCGACGCGCGCTGCGACCCGCCGGGTGTTCGACTCGCTGCGCCGCCGCAGGTCGGCTTCGAGTTCCGTGCGGAAGCGCCAAATATCCACTGCGCGCGCTCGTAGCGGCATTTTCGCTGTGACGCGGCAGATCCCCAAGTCGCATAGCAGCTGTAGATCCGGTCGTTTGTCCGCCACGCACCGAAACCTTCGAGAGCAGCGTGGCGTTGTTGCAGAGCTCTGTCTGCGAAGGATTCACATTGTGAATCCATGCGCCTAGACGGGGTGCGCTGCGCCGTGTCGCAGCGTTGCCGATGAGGAAAACTTGTCGCTTCCGATTGAACTCAGGCGCATCATCCGAGGTCGAAGTGACTGCGCCAGATGTCCGCTTTCCGGGTTTCATGTTCCGTATAGGCTTCTATGGCTTGACCAAGGTCTTCGCCGGTGAGTGCGGCGCGGCCGTCGGCAATTTCGGCTATCCGCATCGTGTACCAAGCGGTCACGCCGCCTTCAGGCGGGGCGGCGAAACGCGGAAAGGACGGTGTCGCCGCATCGCCGCAACGCCACAGCTCGGGGAGATCCGGCGCTATCGCGAAAGCTCGGGCGAGGCCGACTGCGTCGGCAACTCCGCCGGCGACGATCTCCCCAACCTGGGACCTGGTCTTGATCCCGCCGGTCAGGAGCAGGGGTTTTGTCGTGACCCCGCGCGCGGACCGGGCGAACGCTGCGAAATACGCCCCAGCCCCCCGATCCTCCGACGTCGCAGGAGCGCCCGGAAAATAGGTCCCGCCGCTGATTTCGATGAGGTCGATCGAGGTATGATCGAGTGCGGCCACGACGTGCAGGGCCTCCGCTTCGCTCAGTCCACCATCAAGGCGATCAGTCGCGTTGATCTTGATCCCGATGGGACAGGCAGGTCCGACGGCCGATCGAACCTCATCGATGATCCTGATGACGATCTGCAACCGGGCTCCGATCGGTCCGCCATACTCATCGCCCCGCCGGTTGAAGAGGGGCGATAGGAGCTGGCTGAGCAGGAACCCGTGGGCCGCATGGATCTGGACGCCCCCGAAGCCGGCTTCCTGCGCCAGGCGAGCCGTACGCGCAAAGGCTCGCGGCAGGGCAGCGATCTCTTCCGCATCAAGCGCCCCGCACGTCAGTCCTGGAAGATCGAGGGCACTCGGCCCTTTCGGCGTGCCGATCGCCGGATCCGTCAGCGCGCCGGCATGGCCGAGCTGAAGCCAAAGATGGCCGCCGCCGGCAGCACCCTCCTTCGCCAACCGAGCGAACCGGCTCGGATCGGCCCGATCGTCGAGCACAAGGTTCCCCGAAGCCTCGGCAAACCGCGGATCACCCTGAACCTCGCCGACGATGGAAAGCGCAGCGCCACCGACCGACCACCGGCGGTAGAGGGCGATCTGCGCGTCAGTCGGGTGTCCTGTCCCGTCTCCGAGGCGGTCAGACATGGCGGACTTCACAATACGGTTCTTCAGACGCGCGCCGCAGGGGAGCTGCAGCGGGGTGAAGAGGGCATCGTGGTTCGGGCCGGCGGAAGGCTCGGCCGCATAGATCGAGAGAGGCATGGATTATCCTTGTCGTCTTGGAATGAATAATACCTGCCATGTGCTTCTGAGCGTGATAATCCCTTCATGAGGCAATGGACATGTGAGCTGAGGGCACGAATGTCACAGGATGGGGATCTCGCGATCTTTCACGCCATTCTCGATGCCGGGAGTTTCGCCGGCGCGGCGCGACACCTCGGGGTGACGCCTTCCGCGATCAGCAAGCGCATCGCGCAGATGGAGGGGCGGCTGGGCGCGCCACTGTTCCACCGCACGACGCGCCGCATGACGCTCACGGAGGCTGGCCAGACCTACGCTGCGAGGACGAAAGATCTTTTGACACAACTGTCGGCGGCCGAGGACGAGATCGCCGAAGGCATAGAAGCCATCCGTGGGCCGATCCGCATCACGTCCTCGATTGCGCTCGGACGGCGGCATGTCCTGCCCATCGTCCTGGATTTCAGCGAGGCCTATCCGGACGTCGCGGTGGATCTGACGCTGACCGACGCGCTCGTCGATCTCATCGAGGACGGTTATGATCTCGCAGTGCGCAGCGCGGCTCTGCCGGATTCAGGGCTGATCTCCCGCCGGCTGGCGGGCAATCGACGGATCATCTGTGCCGCTCCCGGTTATCTGGCGCGGCATGGCGCACCGACGCTCCCAGACGATCTCGCTGGACATGCTTGCCTGACCCTGAACATGCGGGGGCCTTTCAACGCGTGGCGGCTCGGGGATGATTGGGATCGCCCGCTTGAGCTGGGGCGCGGGTTCAGCTGCAACTCCCTCGATGCCTTGCATGCCGCCTGCCTCAGAGGATTGGGCATCGCGCGCCTCCCGTCTTTCCTCGTCGCCGAAAATATCGCGAACGGGCGCCTCGTCGCCTTGTTCGACGATGTTGAAGGTCCAGCTGAACGCTCCACGATTTCGCTGCTGCACCCTTACACCACCGTGGTTCCGCGCCGGGTTCGCCTTCTGGCCGATGCTCTCGTGGAGGGGTTTCGTCACCAGGTCTGAGGAGCTGAAGCTCGCCAAGTCGGGCTCGACGCCCGCATCGGTGTGCAGGGTCGTCGCTGGTCTCGAAGCTTTCGGTGCGCGGCGGGCACGTCAGGTCAGACCAGTTTTGTCTTCCCGGTCAAATGCGCTGTGCCATCCGGTATTGTGCGGTGGCTGCGCGCCGCTTTTTCAAAGTCGTCGCGTAGGCGACGAGTGCCGCAGTCTTCAGGATATAGTTGTCGCCCGGATATTCAGTGCGAAGAAGAGATGGAGGGCAGTAGCCCCGAACCGCCCCGGACGCAGGGCCGTCTTCCAGGGGGATCCGGAGTGCCCTTCACCGGGCCTCATTCTGGACGTTCGGTGTCCGTCGCCCCGGGCGACCATCTGGGCGACCATTTGGGCGACCATTTGAACCAGTCAGCTTGCCTGCAGATATGGTCGAGCCGCCCACGTGGATCTCGGGCGGGAGATCTGATCTTGACCGATTGGGTTCGTCGGCATCGCATCGCGCATTTTGAATGCTGCCGAAATTCCGACAAAAACACTCTTGTATCTGCGAAGTGAAGCTTGTACCCGATTTCCGACAAAACAGCTCAAGTAAGAGATCATCTTCGATGAACACCGCCTACACCGTTGCATTTTCAACCGCTTTGGCGTTGTCAGCGGCTGCCGTTCAGGCGCAGACCGACTATCCTCTGACGATCGAGAATTGCGGCCAGTCGGTGACCTTCGACGAGGCGCCGCAGAACGCCGTGGCTTTGGGTCAGAACAGCGCTGAGATCATGCTGTTGCTGGGTCTCGAAGACAGGATGGCCGCCACCGCCTTCTGGCCCAACTCGGTGTTGCCGGAGCTGGCCGACGCCAACGACAAGGTCGAATTGCTGACAGTGGAATTTCCGACACTGGAATCAGTGCTGTCGGCCGAACCGGACTTCGTGGCGGCCATGCTCACCACCCTGCTTGGTCCCGACAGCAAGGTCGCCAAGCGGTCTGATTTCGAGGAGCTGGGCATTCCGACATATCTGTCGCCAAGCGCCTGTTCCACAACGCTGGACGCGAACGATGCCTACGGCTCGCGTGATGACCTCTGGAGCATGGATCTGCTCTACAAGGAGATCGAGGACCTCTCACGGATCTTCGACGTCGCTGACCGCGGGCAAGCCCTGACCGAGGATTTCAAATCGCGCGAAGCGGCGCTGCGCGAGCAATTCGCGGAGAACGAGGATCTGACCTTCCTCTTCTGGTTCTCCAGCCCGTCGCCCGCCGACGATGCCTATCTTGGCGGCGGCAATGGCCCGTCGGGCTACATTGCGGACATCCTTGGTGGCTCGAACGCCATCACGACCGAGGCTGACTGGCCCGCCGTGGGCTGGGAAGGTATCATGGCCGCCGACCCGACGGTCTTTGTCGCGGCACAGGTAGATCGCAACCGCTGGGATCTGGACGCAGCCGAGAACAAGATCGACTTCCTGACGTCGGATCCCACCGTCAGCCAGATGGATGCGGTCAAAAATGGCCGGATCGTCGTCATGAGCGGCGCAGCGATGAATCCCAGCATCCGCACCCTCTACGGCGCCGAGCAAGTGGCCGAACAACTGAAGGCGCTTGATCTTCCGTGATGACGTCTGAGACGACAGAGAGCGGAACCGCGCGGCTCGCCCTCTTCCTTTGCCTGTCGCTGATCGTCCTGGTCTTCGCCGTCGCCGCCGCGACGGCGATTGGCGATTATAACATTCCCTTGCGGACGGTCTTCCTGTCCGTGACCAACGAACTGGGCCTGACCGGCGCCGAGATCGCGCCCATCCAACAAAGCGTCGTCTGGAACCTGCGCCTGAGCCGCGCCCTGATTGCGGCGCTTGCGGGCGCGGGTCTGGCGATCTGCGGCGCGATCCTGCAGGCGCTTCTGCGCAACGCGCTGGCCGAGCCTTTCGTGCTGGGCGTCTCGGCGGGCGCCTCGACCGGGGCGGTCTGCGTCATCGTGCTGGGGATCGGCGCGGGCAGTCTGTCGCTGTCGCTTGGGGCGTTTGCCGGGGCTTTCGCAGCCTTTGCCCTGGTGGCGCTATTGTCAAACGGGGCGACCAGCGGGCCGAACCACACGATCCTCGCCGGGGTTGCGGCCTCGCAGCTGTTCAATGCGCTGACCTCCTACATCGTTACGACGTCGGGCAATGCACAGCAGGCGCGTGATGTGATGTTCTGGCTCCTGGGCAGCTTTGGGGGTGTACGCTGGCCGGATTTCCAACTCTTGCTCGGCGTCGTGATCCTCTGCTTTACAATCTGCATCTGGATGGCGCGGTCGCTGGACGCCTTCACCTTCGGGGATGAGGACGCGGCTTCGCTTGGTGTCCCGGTGGCCCGCATCCGCATCGTGCTGTTCGGCGTGACCGCGCTTTTGACCGCGACGATCGTCAGCATGGTCGGAGCCATCGGCTTTGTCGGTCTGGTCGTACCCCACGCGGCGCGGTACGTCGTGGGGACCTTGCACATGCGGCTTCTGCCGGCCTGCGCCATGACGGGCGCGGTCTTCATGGTGCTCGCCGACATCGCTTCGCGCATGATTGCGACACAGCAGACGGTGCCCATCGGGGTTGTCACGGCGCTGGTCGGTGTGCCTTTCTTTGCCATCATCCTTTATCGTGCGAGGCCACAGACATGAGCGTTGTTGCCCAGAGCCTGATATGGGGTGTCAGGCGCCGAACCATCGTATCAGACGTGTCGTTTACGGTCGTGCGTGGTGAGACGCTGGGGCTGATCGGCCCCAACGGATCGGGCAAGTCGTCCCTGTTGCGGCTGCTGGCCGGGTTGAAGCGCCCCATCTCGGGCCGGGTCGAGATCAACGGGCAGGACATCGCGCAGGTCCCGCGCAAGGCGCTGTCGCGGCAGGTCGCCTTTGTCCAGCAAAGCTCGGCCACCGACACCAATGTCACCGTGGCGGATGTGGTGCGGCTTGGCCGGACACCGCACAGATCTGCCCTTGCAGGCTGGTCCGATGGCGATGAGGCCGCCGTGGCCCATGCGCTCGATCGCGTCGACATGGCATCGCGCAAGAGGCAGTCGTGGCAGACCTTGTCGGGGGGTGAGCGTCAGCGCGTGCATATCGCCCGCGCTTTGGCGCAGGCCCCGCAGGTGCTGTTCCTGGACGAGCCGACAAACCACCTCGATATCCACCACCAGATCGAGATCCTGCGCATGGTCCGCGATCTGGACCTGACCAGCATCATCGCCCTGCACGACCTCAACCTCGCCGCCATGTTCTGCGACCGCATCGTCGTGCTCGAGGCCGGGGCGGTCCGCGCCTGCGGCACGCCCGACGCCGTTTTGACGCAAGAGACCCTGCACGACGTCTTCCGCGTCAAGGCTCATATTGTCCCAACACCCGAGGCCCACCGGCCGCATATCCGGTTCAGCCCGGAGTGAAGCGGACAACGATGCTGCCGAAAGGCCTCGCGGCGCACTCTCGGCCCGAAACGAACGAAACCCTCTGGATCACCTTGCGCATCCTATCCACATTCGCCTTCGCGCTGATGGGAGTCTGCGTGAAGGCACTTGGGGACACGGTTCCATAGGGGCAGGTCGTATTCTTCCGCTGGCCGTGGCCCTGCTGCCGCTGGTGCTTCTCCTGTGGTGGCGCGCGACGGGCGCGGGCCCTGGCATTATGACGACGCGAAAGCGGTGATCGAGGAGAGCTTCTCCCGGCGCCAGCGCATCCACATCGACGAGAACCATTCGACGGACACGGCGGCCAAGCTCGGCCTGTCGGCGCCGGCGCGCGGCTTCATCACCGAGATGGAGGAGCGCGCGGATGGCATCTGGGGTCGCGTCGACTGGAACGAGAGCGGCCGGGCGCTGCTCTCGGATCGCGCCTACTGGGGCCTTTCTCCGGTCCTGTCCTACGACAAGACCACCGGCCGGGTGACTGCCATCGCCCGCGCCGCCCTCACCAATGATCCCGCCCTGCGCGAGCTGCTCGCGCTCAACAGCACGGAGTATGGCGACATGTTTTCCGCGAAGCTGGCCAAGCTGCTTGGCCTGTCCGAGGATGCCTCGGAAGATGACATCACGGCCGCCCTGGCCACGCGCCTCGACGCGGACGGGGAGGGCGACGAGGCCCTCAGCACCGCGCTTGGCCAGATCGGCACGGCGATGGGGCTCGAGGGCGAGGTCAGCCTGACCACGGTCGTGGCGGCCGCCCGCGGCTTTGCCAGCGCCGGTGGCGAGCAGGCCGAGGCCATCGCCGCGCTGCAGGCCGAGGTGACCACCCTGAAGGAGGGCGGCAAGCGCAAAGCGGCGGAAGACTTCGTCGACGGCGCGATCCGCGACCGGCGCGCCGGCGTGAAGGCCGCGCGCGAGGAGTATGTCGCCCTGCACATGGAGGATCCCGCCCGCGCGGCGAAGATGATCCAGGCGCTGCCCCGGCTCGACCAGACCAATACCTCGCTGGAGCCGCCAGCACCCAAGGAGGGTGAGGCCGCGCTCAGCACAGATCAATCCGCCATCGCGAAGATGCTGGGCATCGACCCGGCGGCGATGGCCAGGAACCTCGGGGAGGCACTCTGATGGCCGCGCTCACACAGGACCGCAACACGCCCCGCTCGGAAGGGGAAGGCCCAACATATGACCGTCGATGTGCCACGGTTCAATGCGCTCGGGCGTAGAGCAACTGAAGCCATGGATTGGCCTCGGGGCCGGGTTGCTCCTGCGGGAAAGGTGTCGGCGAAGTCTCGACGAGATGCAGAAGCGTCCATGACAACCCAAAGCAGTCATCCGGGCCAAAAACAGTAAGTAAGGCTTCAGCCTCTTCGTCTGTCACTGGCGATTTGATCGAATGCAGAGCCTCTTCCAAGCGCTCTATCGACCTAGTGTCGTCCTCCGATTGAAGTGGCCCCATTGCTACGAGCTTTTTAATTTCTTCACGCATTTCAATCCCGGCTTTCAGTCATGAATTAGCTTCCTCCGCATCGTGACCCCACACCAGTGATGGACTGATGAGATTAGATCAACCCTAAGCCGCGTTGCCGCCAGTTGCGGACAGGGCTGCGATGCCGCAGGTCTGGTTCCGAGCCCAGTGTGCTCTTTGGCTTTCGCGTAGCGGCGAGAACCCTTAACCTCGCTTCAAAGGTTGGCGAGGAACTCGATCCGGCAATTGCCTATGCGCTTGAGCACGGTGCCGCCGTTGGCCTCGATGGCGAAGTTGTTCGTCCCGCCGCCGCCGCCGCCGGCGTCGGCGAAGGTCTCTTCGAGATACATCGCAGCGTCCTCGGAGCACTTGAACGCGCCGCAGGTGCCATCGGGGTCGCGGGCCGTGGCCCGGGTGCCGAGGAACCAGCTCACGGTCTGCTCGATGCAATGCACCTCGGTGCCGTTGATGCCCCAGCCGTAGCGACCGCCAATGTCGATCGACTTCACCGTGTCGTGGGTGGTGAAGCCGTTGATGCTGGTCTCATCGAGGCGGCCGTTGTCTGCGCTGACACAGTTAATGTGCAGCACCGCGAGACCTGCGCCTGCGTCGGAGTGATAGCCGAAGCCGTCCTTCTGCCCCTTCGAGCCATCGACGCCGAACATCGCCACCAGCCCCTCGGTCTGGGTGACGGAGACCGCGTTGCGGATCTGGGTCCGGTGCTCGAGATTGCTCAGTTGAGTGCTGGGCTGGGCCCGAGAATGCGCCGGACGTACCAGTCAACTTTTGCCTGGCATCTGCCTTCAGCCGATGCTTCGTATTGATTGGCGGCGCCGGCTATCCAGAACGAGCTCTTCACATAGTGGGAGGGGTGGACGACGCGGATCACATCTTCTGCGCCGGTCACACCGAACCTCTGGAAGTGGCTAGCGGCGACATTTCCCACTGCGACTATCTTTACGGGGGCCACGGCTCTTATTTCACGATCGAGGACGTCTCGACACGCACCGTAAAGCTCTGGGGTGAGTTTCACCGTCGGTGAGTGGAGCTTCATCGCGTCGGTGACCCACACGTCATAGTCGTCAGACAGCAGCTTGACGATGACGCGCCACATCACTCCGTGAGAACGACGGTTCGAGCGGAAGATCGAGCTGTTCAAGCCAAAGAAGGTGCCGACTGTAAGCCCGATCTCGGATTTCGGGCTACGCAGAGGATCCTGGGCACAAAGCATAACCGTTCCGCGCCGCGGTCGGTCGACTGATAGGAGGCACGGTAGGTCATATCCTACAACCTGGTCTTGGTACGCGAGCAGGCTCTCGGACGAGATTTGTTCTGGGGGAACGATTTGTAGATTTGGTGGCCTCGAGTGTGTCTCGCGGAATTCTTTTTCGAGGCTTTTCGAGAGGTCTTTTAGGCCGTCAGCGGAAATGAAAGGGGCTTGGCTTTCGATCCATGTCGACCAATGCCCTTTGTTTAATCGGATTTCCATGTCGTCGTCCTTGGTGTGAAATCATACATGAAGGACACCTTCGGCGCTAGGTGCCTTACTGGCAACGCTCCACCCAAGACATGCATCATATGACGGCTTATGTGCCTTGTCCGGTACCAACGGGCACATCCGGTGCCGGTCAGCGCGAGCGGCAATCAGAGGTGGGCATGACCGTGTTCTTCCAAAGTTAATGCCTGCTAATCGTTCAGCCAGTGTTCAATCCAGCCGCCGGTAGACATAGCCTTCTCTACAAGAGAAACATAAACGCTCGAAATCCACTCCTTGCTACTTTTCCAGTCGACGTCTGGAATGTCAGCGTTCATGAGTTCGGGTACGAACTCCTTCGCTTCCGTCCATGCCTTTTCTGGAGCGTTGTAGGCCATCGCCGTGAGCTTCTTGCGAGAGGGGACTTCTATCGCGCAAACGGTAAGTTGTTCTTCGGGCGCGGTAATTTCTGGGTCAAGCGCCTGCTGTAGCGCCGTCATATCCTGAATGGTTTGGCACAGGTCAGCAAGTTCTAGAGCGGTTGTTCCGATGATCACTGCGGTGCCCAAAACTGGTAGAGCCTCACCTGGCATAGAGGCAACTTCGCGAGCTGCGGTCTTTGCCGCGCGATTGGTGACTCTTGAGGCAGTGCTCACCACCTTATTTCGGGCCTGCCTTTGAAGTGCTTTGGCTGCCGCCAGCTCAGCAGATGCCTCGGCGAGTTCGGTTCGAACTCGTCGCTTTGCGGCCCTTTCCCTGACAAGCTCCCCCTGCGCCTCTGCCAATTCGCTTCGAACCTGTCGATTGGCCGCCTTCTCGGCGTCTAGGTCTGACGACAGCCTCACAATCTCATCGGCCTGCTGCGCCGTAACACTTCGGCCCCGTGTCATGGCGTCGACCACGGATTGAGCCGCACCATAGACGGAGGTGCTAAACAAGAGAGCCAAGTTGATAATGATCGATAATGCTAGAAAGGTGGGGAGAACTAGAGCTCTGAGAAAGCGGTAGGCGGAGATGAAAGGGTTTTGCACGAACTTATCCTGAACGAGAATGTGGTGCAGCATACCCGGTCGACACCCGCCCAAGCAACGCTGCGCGCCGGTCAGCAGCTACGCAATCGGCAAGGGGGACAGGGCGCTGGACATGTGGATATCGATGCCCTGACCGACCAAGATGATGTCGGTCACAGCGACCAATATGCGCCCCCTAGGCTGACGCATCACCGTGCATATAGACCCCTATGCGCCTCGTGAGCCGTCTCAGGGCCGCATTCCAAGCTGCGGACACTATGAGGAGCAGGGGATGTCGAACAGGGTCATGAAAGAGTGATTATCGCAGCTACAATCTCGTCGCAGCTCAAAGTCACCCCCTCCGGGATAGCCTCGTCGATCATTCTCAGAACCGATAGTGTGCTAACTTCCATGCCTTTTCTGGTTCTGAAAATATCCCTTGCTTTCACGGCAGTATCAGAGATGCCGCTCTCGTCGTCTGAGCATTTTCTCTTCAGTCGTTCTAAGATCTCAGCATAAGGTTTCACCTGCGCCTCTGTTACCCCCAACGTGTCGGCATCGATAGCGGCAAGCTTGCCAGGGAAAGTATCAAGAAGTGGGTTATCTTCTTCTTTGCAGGCACCAAGGAGAATGGCTGCGCAGAGAGCAACCAAGGCGCCAGTACGAGAGAACGTTGTCGGCATACGAAATCCATCAGGAGTTTGTGTTAGGCTATGCGATCCAGCGCTCACAGACATGCCTAGTGTCGGCCCAAAGCCGACCTTGGGACGGGATGACCACGCTGCGGCGCAGCTTCACCGAAACCGTCGTTCATCCGTCGCGCGTCATTTTCCAACGGCAAAGGTCCGCCACGCCGGGCAAAGCGGACATTGTAGAAGGTGCCGCGCACCGCTATTGCCCTCATGGTTTTAAATGCTAACGGCGGGACTGACGTGCCCAGAGTATACTTGATCGGAGCATCATGCTCGGGCGTCTCGACGCTTGGCGCGACACTGTCCGCGCAGATGGGCATTCCACTGCTGGACGTAGACGACTTCTATTGGATGCCGACAGACCCACCGTTCACGACAAAGCGCCCGCCGGAAGATCGGGTCCGCCTGATCCAGAAGAGGCAAGGCCGGACGGACGGCTGGGTTCTGTCAGGCTCCTTTATGGGCTGGGGGGAGAGCCTGATCGACCATGTCGAGATCATCGCCTTTCTGTATACTCCGAACGCGATACGGATGCGCCGTCTGGAGCACCGAGAGGCACAAAGACATGGTGATCGAATCCTGCCGGGTGGCGACATGCATGAAGGCCATCTGGCATTCCGTGACTGGGCATCTCGCTATGATGACCCCTCGT
>NZ_JAATOS010000371.1:0-3942 GCF_011806505.1 Salipiger sp. HF18
TCGCCCCGGTCCGCAAGCCCGCTCGCCCGCGCCGGGTTGCGGCTCACCAGCTGCCAGAGCGCGTGCAGCGGCGCCCGGTCCTCGGCCCGAAGCTGCGCCACGGCACCCAGCATGGCGGGGTAGTAGTAATCCGACGCAAGGATGTCGCAGAGCCCGCGCGAGACCATCTCGGCGGCGGAGGGCGAGCCGATGTGGCTGCCGCCTCGTGTGACATTGGGCGCGCCGAAGACGATCCAGTCGCCGGCCTCGCGCGCCGCCTGCGCCACCGTCTCGTTCATCGGGAACTCGCTGATCCGGGCGCCGTGGCCGCGTGCGCAGTCGCCCATCCGGGCGATGGCGGCGCCCACCTGCGGGCGACGCTCCCAGACCTCGGCCAGCAGGCGCAGGTAGTCGCCTGTCTCGAGCCCGGAGCGCGCCGCGCGCTTGGCGAATTTCGAGGCGGTCGCCATTTGCGCGAGATCGACGACCGGGTAGTCGGGCGCAAGGTCGAAGGGCCGCGTCTGCAGCGGCAGGCCGGGTGCCAGCATCGCCATCGAGGTGTGGTCGTTGAACGCGAGCGACGGCGTCTGCGCCGCTCCGAGCGCCCGTTCGATGAGCGGCCGGGCCTCGAAGCAGAAGGTCTCCCACCGCAGCTGCAACCGGTTCTCGGCGGCAAGGCGCGGTGCCAGCACCGCCAGCCGGTCGAGCACCCGCTCGCCCTGCGCGACCGAGCGAAGTCCCGGCTCCCACGAGAGGGTCAGCGCATGGTAGGCGGTGGCGATGCCGTTCGCCGCGAGCTGGCGGTCGGTCTCGAGCAGCGCCAGGTCGAGCGGAAAGAACACGCCCGGGCGCGGCATGAGCTGGCGCTCGAAGGCGTCGCCGTGGATGTCGACCAGCGCAGGCGCCAGCACCAGACCGCGGGCGTCGATGCGGCGGGCGCCGTCGGCGGCGCAGTCGATGCCGGTGATCCGGCCGTCCTCGACCCGCACCGAGACCCGCGCCACGGTGTCGGGCAGGATCACCTCTGCGCCTTCGAAGATCGTCGCCATGGCGGGTTTGCTCCTGTGTCTTCGGTTGCCCGGCCGAGGCTGCCCTAGCCTTGGTACGGGTGCAATGGGGGGAGGATCCGTCGTTCCGGCGTCGGGGCGACTGTCTGAGTGCGGCCCAAGCGCGGCTCAGGCCACGCTGCTGCGCTCGATCAGTGTGACCGGGATGCGCGCGCGGGTGGGGGCCGCGTCGGCGGGGCGCTCGATGGCCTCGAGCGTGGCGCGGGTGAGGGCGCTCAGCGACTGGCGGATGGTGGTGAGCCCGTGCGACGCCCAGTCCGACACCGGCGCGTCGTCGAAGCCGATGACCGAGAGCTCGCCCGGCACCAAGCGCCCGAGCTCGAACCGCGCCGTGTTGAGCACGCCGAGCGCAATCTCGTCGGTGACGCCGAAGATGCCGTCGATGCCCGGCTCTGCCAGCAGCGCACGGGCGGCCTCGCAGCCTGTGTCGTAGCTGTTCGCGCCCTCGGCCCAGCGGGTGACGGGGAGGCCCGCCCCCTCGATCTGGGCGCAGAAGGCCCGGGCGCGTTCGAGCTTGGCGCTGGTGCGCGAGCCCGAGATCACCACTGCCACGCGCCGGCAGCCCGCCGCGAGCAGGCGCCGCGCCGCGAGGCGCCCGCCCTCGGTGCTGTCGGCGAGGATCAGGTCGGCGCGCGAGCCCTCGGGCGGGGCGGGACGGTTGATCAGCACCATGCGCGCGCCGTTGCGGGTGCAGAGCCGGATCAGATCGTCCGGTGCCGCGCCCGACAGCAGCACCACCGTGCGCACCCGGTAGTCGAGCAGCCGCGCCAGATCGCCGGCGCTGCCCTGCGCGCTGTTCATCAGCAGGCATTGCAGGCCGCGGCTCTGGAGCCCGGCGCTCAGCGCCTCGAGCTGGGCCGAGATATAGGGGTTGCCGAGGTTGCCGCCGACGATGCCCACGAGGTCCGAGCGCGCCTGATGCAGGGTGCGGGCCAGCCGGTTGACCCGGTAGCCGAGCTCGTCCGCGGCCTCGAGGATGCGGCTGCGGGCGGTCTCCGAGACCTGTGCGCCGGGAGTGAACGCCCGCGACACCGCCGAGCGCGAGACGCCCGCGCGCCGCGCCACGTCCGCGGCCGAGACGAAGCGGCCCGCGGGCTTTTCGCCGCTCACCCGCAGAGCCCCCGGGCGAGCACCTCGCGGGAGAGCGCGATCATCGGCGGCAGCGGATAGCTGTCGTCCTGGCCCCGGAGCGCGCGCATGTGGTCGAGCGCGGCGTCGAGCGTCGGGAACAGCTCGCGCCGCCGCAGGTGCAGCCAGAGCGCCAGCACGGCGACAGAGCGCGAGCGCCCGCCGCGGCAATGCACCAAGAGCCCGCCGGGGCGGTGCGGCGGGTAGTGCGGCTTGCCGGCGGTGTAGCCTGAGGCCAGCCCGTCGACGAGCAGCACCGCCGCAGCAAGCGATTGCGGCGCGTTACCCGGCCCGTCGAGAAGCCCGATCTGGTAGCGGCGCAGCAGCGTGCGGTCCGGCAGCTCGAGCGGGCCGGGGAAGAGGTTCATGGCGAGGTTGAGCGAGGCGGAGATGCCGGCCTCGTGCAGTGCCGCGGCGTCCTCGGCGGCGGGCAGGTTGCCGAGCCAGAGCCGGTCGAGCCCCGGGCCGGGTGCGTCGATCACCGGGAAGAGCAGCGGGCGGGCGTCCTCGCGCGACTCGTGCTCGGGGGCGGCGGCGGGCAGGTGGTGGCGCTGGGTCATGGTCAGACCTCCAGTGTGGTGTCGCGGCAGAGGCGCGGACCCAGCGCCGCCGCCAGCCGGGGCGCGGTGGCAAGGTCGAGGAAGGCGGGCAGCACCCGGAGCGCCTGGGTCGTGTCCGCCAGCGTCACGAGGTCCGGAAGGCGCGGGTGCACGTTCCATCCCATCCAGACCGCGCGGCCCTCGGCGATCATGGCATGGGCCGGGCTGGTGCGCGGCACGTGGCCCGAGAAGGCGAAGCGGAAGCCCTGCCGCGCGCGCAGTGCGGCGGGCAGGCCGTGCTCGGCGTTGGGGCCCGCCGCCACGATCACGTCCGCGGGGCGGGCGGTGGTGGCGGTGACCACGCGCGGTGCGCTGCCGGTGAGGCGCCGGGTCTCCGCCGCGACGATGGCGCAGGCAGCGACGTCGAGGCCCATGGCGCTCAGCGCCGCCACCATGTCGGGCCCGCGTCCGTCCGCCGGGCAGGGCAGCACCGCACCACCTCTGGCGAACCCGGCGATGGCGGCGATCTGGTCGCGAAGCCCGTCCTCTCGGTCGCCATAGGAGGCATCTGCCAGCACGGTGGCGGTCGGCGGGAAGGGATCGCAGGTCAGCAGCGGCGCCTCGGTGCTGAAGTCGCCGGTGTAGAGAACGCCTCCGGCCTCGGTGTCGAAGCGCATCCAGATGCCGCCCGGCGCGTGGCCGGCGCGGCCGGTGCGGAGCGGCACGCCCAGCACCTCGGCGTCGCCCTGTTCGGGCAGCGTATGGGCCTCGCCCCGCCCAAGCTGGCGCAGCGTCTCGGCGCTGGCGAAGACCGGCGGGTTGCCGATCTCGTCCAGCCGGTCGAGCCCGCCCGCGTGGTCGACATGGGCATGGCTCAGCAGCACCGCGTCGATGCGCCCGGCGCCCGAAAGGTCGGGGCGCTCGCCGGTCTCGAGCCCGTCGCCCATGTCGAGCAGCAGGCGGCGGCCCCGGATCTCGAGCAGGAAGAGCGCGGCGCTCTTGTGGCCGAGCCCGCTCAGGGCGGTCAGTCGCGCCATGGTAGCACCCCGTCGGGCAGGCGGCGGCCTGCGAGCAGGCTCAGCCCCATCAGGATCAGCACCAGCAGCACCATCAGGCAGCCCACCGCGGCGGCCAGCGTCGAGGAGCCGGCCTCTTCGAGGAAGATGATCATCGGGCCGATGGTGGTTGCGCGCGACGAGACCAGCAGTACCGAGGTCTGGATCTCGTTG
>NZ_JAATOS010000372.1:0-3941 GCF_011806505.1 Salipiger sp. HF18
TGGTCGGGGGCCGGGGTGAGGCGGAGAGAGCTGCGCGTCAGTGGGAGCGGAGGGCCTTGATGAGCTCGGCTTTGGTCATGGTGGAGCGGCCTGCGATGTCGATTTCCTGCGCGCGGGCGTAGAGCGCGTCTTTGGTCCAGTCCTCGTAGGGAGGCGCCTTGCCCCCCTTTTCGGAGGGGTGCATGTCGGGGTTGGCCTCGGCATTCGAGATCCGGGCCGCCTTTTCCTTCGACATGCCCTTGTCGCGCAGGGTCTCGTAGAGTTCTTCGTTCTTGAGGCTGGGGTTGGCCATCGCTGTGTCTCCTCTCTGCGCAGGAAGAACCCGCAGGCGGGCCGGAGGGTTCCGCGGGGCCTTCCCAAGCGGGGGCGGTGAAGCTATATGCGCGCCATGCTGGACACGCCCTCGAACCGCCCCGACCTTCCCGCGGAAATCGCCCGCCGCCGCACCTTTGCGATCATCTCGCACCCGGACGCGGGCAAGACCACGCTGACCGAGAAATTCCTTCTGTATGGCGGCGCCATCCAGATGGCGGGACAGGTGCGTGCCAAGGGCGAGGCGCGGCGCACCCGGTCGGACTTCATGAAGATGGAGCAGGAGCGCGGGATCTCGGTCTCGGCCTCGGCCATGTCCTTCGATTACGGCAATTTCCGCTACAACCTCGTGGACACGCCCGGCCACTCGGATTTCTCCGAGGACACCTATCGCACCCTGACGGCAGTGGATGCGGCGATCATGGTCATCGACGGCGCCAAGGGCGTGGAAAGCCAGACCCAGAAGCTGTTCGAGGTCTGCCGCCTGCGCGACCTGCCGATCCTGACCTTCTGCAACAAGATGGACCGCGAGGCGCGCGACACCTTCGAGATCATCGACGAGATCCAGGAAAACCTGGCCATCGACGTCACCCCCGCCTCCTGGCCCATCGGCATGGGGCGCGATTTCATCGGCTGCTACGACATGCTGCGCAACCGGCTCGAACTCATGGACCGCGCCGACCGCAACAAGGTGGCGGCGTCGATCCGCATCGAGGGGCTCGACGACCCCAAGCTGGTCGAGCACGTGCCCGCGCACCTGCTCGACCAGCTCAAGGAAGAGGTCGAGATGGCGCGCGAGCTGCTGCCCGCGCTCGACCCGCAGTCCATTCTCGAAGGCCACATGACGCCGATCTGGTTCGGATCCGCGATCAACTCCTTTGGCGTGAAGGAGCTGATGGACGGCATCGGCAACCTCGCGCCCGAGCCGCAGCCCACCAGCGCCGAGCCCCGGCAGATTGCCCCCGACGAGAAGAAGGTCGCGGGCTTCGTCTTCAAGGTGCAGGCCAACATGGACCCCAAGCACCGCGACCGGGTGGCCTTCGTCCGCCTTGCCTCGGGGCATTTCGAGCGCGGCATGAAGCTCACCCACGTGCGGACCAAGAAGCCCATGGCGATTGCCAACCCGGTGCTTTTCCTCGCCGCCGACCGCGAACTGGCGGAAGAGGCCTGGGCCGGCGACATCATCGGCATTCCCAACCACGGCCAGCTGCGCATCGGCGACACGCTGACCGAGGGCGAGACGCTGAAGGTCACCGGCATCCCCTCGTTCGCCCCCGAGCTTCTGCAAGGCGTGCGCGCGGGCGACCCGATGAAGGCCAAGCACCTCGAGAAGGCGCTGTTCCAGTTCGCCGAGGAGGGCGCCGCCAAGGTCTTCAAGCCCAACATCGGCTCGGGCTACATCGTGGGCGTCGTGGGCGCGCTGCAGTTCGAGGTGCTGGGTGCGCGGATCGAGCAGGAATACGGGCTACCGGTCCGCTTCGAGGCCTCGCAGTTCACCTCGGCGCGCTGGGTGCATGGCGACAAGGCGGCGGTGGAGAAATTCGTCAACGCCAACAAGCAGCACATCGCCCACGACAACGACGGCGACGTGGTCTACATGACCCGGCTGCAATGGGACATCGACCGGGTGGTGCGGGATTATCCCGACATCAGGCTCTCGGCCACCAAGGAAATGATGGTCTGATCGGATGGCCGGGCGCCCTGCCCGGCCTTTTCCGTTCCGGGGCTTCGGGGCACGGGCCTTGCCGGTGCTCAGGAGCCGCACGTCTGGACGGGGACGCGGGGCCGGTATCGGCCGTACGCCCCTGCCGGGGCCTGCGTGAGCCGAAGTTTTCCCTTGACCTGGAGTGCGCTCCAGCCCCCACAAGGGGAAGCGTCGAACGGACGAAAGGCCCCTGCCATGCGGATCGCAGAGTTCGCGCAGGCCACCGGGTTCGCGGTGGACACCCTGCGCTACTACGAGAAGATCGGCCTCATCGAGCCGCCCCTGCGCGACAGCGCCGGGCACCGGATCTACGGGCCGGCCGAGCTTCGCTGGGCGAAGTTCCTCGGGCGGCTCAAGACCACCGGCATGCCGATCTCGGGAATGCTGGCCTATGCCCGGGCGCGGGCCGAGGGCGAGGTCACCACGCCCGAGCGCGCCCGGATGCTGCGGGAGCATCGCGCCGAGGTGGCACGGCGCGTGGCCGAGCTGCAGGACTGCCTCTCCGTTCTCGACAGCAAGATCGCCTCCTACGAGGCGACGATGTCAGACGCGAAAGGACCTGACCATGTTGCAGAGAACACCGGAAACACGAGGCGAACGCGGCCGCAGGCTGCTCGATGAGATCGACGGCGAGGCCGGCCACGCGGTGATCGCGGGGCTGCAGGACATCGCCCCGGATTTTGCCGAGCTGCTCTTCGAGTTCCCCTTCGGCGACATCTACGCCCGCGAAGGCCTGTCGCTGCGCGATCGCGAGATCGCGACCGTGGCGGCGCTGTCGGCGATGGCAACGGCGCCGAAGCAGCTTGGAGTGCACGTGCAGGGGGCGCTCAACGTGGGCGTCACCCGGCAGGAGATCGTCGAGATCATGATCCAGATGAGCGTCTACGCGGGCTTCCCGGCGGCGCTGAATGCGCTGGCGGTCGCGCGCGAGGTGTTCTCGGCGCGTGACGCGAAGGTCGAGGGTCAATAGCCCACAATACAAACGAAAATCGCGCCGCGCTTGCCTGCGCGACGCGATCCCGTTCGGTCCGCGCGCACCATCGACGATGCGCGCGGCGGAGCCTCAGCTGCCCTGAAGCAGCGGCGTGATGCGGCGCACGGCGGCGCGGCGGTTCTCGCGTTCGGCCGCGTCGCTCTGCACCGCGAGGTCACCCTCGCCGTAGCCCTGAAGCACCATGTTCTCGGGCGGCACGTCAAAATACTCGGTCAGTGCCAGAGCCACCGATTCCGCCCGGCGGTCGGACAGCGCGAGGTTGTAGGTCCAGCTGCCCACTGCGTCGGTGTGGCCCTCGATCAGGAAGACCTCGCCGGGGCGTTCGGCGATCACCTGCTTCATGGCGTTGCCGAGCGCCGCCAGCGCGCGCGCTTCCTCGGGCCGGATCGCGGCCGAGCCGGTCTCGAAGTTGATCGAGTCCACGCTGACCTCGGGCACGAGATGGCGCACCGCGTCGATGTTGCGGATCTGGTTGAGCGAGAAGGTCCGGTCCACCGACGTGCCGCTCTCGGCAGCGAGCGCGGCCGCAAGCTCGGTCTCGTTCACCTCCTGGAAGTTCATCCGGCGCGGCGTCTCGGTGGTCTGCGGCAGATCGTTTACCACGACCTCGGTCTCGGCCTGTGTGTCGTCGAAGAGCACGATGGACTGACCGTCGGGCAGCGTCCGTGTGCGGCGCAGCACGCGACCATCGGCGGCCTTCACCGTTTCGACCACGTTGCCGTCGTCGTATTTCACGACGCTGCGAGTCGAGCCGTCGTCATAGCGGTAGGTGGTGACGTCCGAACCCGGACGGCGCAGCAGCACGTCGTCGTTGCGCAGCACGCGGTACTGGCCACCCTCCTCGACCACCACGCGGTCACCGGAGTTCTCGACCACCTTGGCGTCGTTGCCGAGGAACTGGGTCAGTGCAAGCGCACCAAGGCCCACGAG
>NZ_JAATOS010000373.1:0-3938 GCF_011806505.1 Salipiger sp. HF18
TCGACGCCGACAGCCCCGCGCGCTTCCTGCCGGTCACCGTGCTGCGCGACACCCGCGACGGCATCTGGGTCGGCGGCCTGCCGGCCGAGATCGACCTGATCACGCTGGGACAGGAATACGTCACCGACGGTGTCCCCGTCGCCCCGAGCTTCGAGGAGATCATCCAGTGACCGGACTGGTCGATTGGGCCGCTCAGCGCGCCCGCATGGTGATGGCGTTCATCTTCCTGTCGCTGGTGGCGGGCGGCTACGCCTATGTCACGCTGCCAAAGGAGGGTGAGCCCGACATCGAGATCCCCGCGCTCTTCATCTCGGTGCCCTTCCCCGGCATCTCGGCCGAGGATTCCGAGAAGCTGCTGGTCAAGCCGATGGAGACCGAGCTCGCCGATCTCGACGGGCTCAAGACGCTCTCGGGCGTGGCCTCCGAGGGCTATGCCGGCGTGGCGCTCGAGTTCGAGTTCGGCTGGAACAAGACCGAGACCATGGCCGACGTGCGCGACGCCATGAACAAGGCCGAGGGCAATTTCCCCGACGGGGCCGAGAACTATTCGATCAACGAGATCAACTTCTCGGAGTTTCCGATCCTGATCGTGTCGCTCACGGGCCCGGTGCCCGAGCGCACCATGGCGCAGGTGGTGAAGGACCTGCAGGACCGGGTCGAGGCGCTGGATTCGGTGCTCGAGGCGGGCATCGCCGGCAACCGCGACGAAATGGTCGAGGTGGTGATCGACCCGCTGCGGCTCGAGTCCTACAACGTCACCGCCAACGAGCTCATCAACGTCGTGCAGAACAACAACCTGCTGGTGGCGGCGGGCGAGGTCGAGACCGACAGCGGCTCGTTCTCGGTGAAGATCCCGTCGAGCTTCGACGAGCCCCGCGATATCTACGACCTGCCCGTCAAGGTGAACGGCGACCGGGTGGTGACGCTGGGCGATCTGGCCACCATCAGCCTGACCTTCGAGGACCGCCAGGGCACCGCCCGCTTCCAGGGCGAGAACACCGTCGCCCTGCAGGTGGTCAAGCGCAAGGGTTTCAACCTCATCGACACCGTGGCCGAGATCCGCGCCGTGGTGGCCGCGGCCGAGGCCGACTGGCCGCCCGAGCTGCGCGCGGCGGTGACCGTGGCCGCCAGCAACGACCAGAGCGTGATCGTCGATTCGATGGTCAAGCAGCTCGAGGGCTCGGTGCTGACCGCCATCGCGCTGGTGATGATCGTGGTGCTGGCCTCGCTCGGCACCCGCGCCGCCCTGCTGGTGGGCTTCGCCATCCCGACCTCGTTCCTGCTGTGCTTCCTGCTGCTCTGGGGCATAGGCATCACCGTGTCGAACATCGTGATGTTCGGCCTGATCCTTGCCGTGGGCATGCTGGTCGACGGCGCCATCGTGGTGGTGGAATACGCCGACAAGCGGATCTCGGACGGGGTCGGCCCCATGCACGCCTATGTCGAGGCCGCCAAGCGCATGTTCTGGCCGGTGGTGTCGTCCACTGCCACCACGCTCTGCGCCTTCCTGCCGATGCTGTTCTGGCCGGGCGTGGCGGGGCAGTTCATGGGCATGCTGCCGGTGACGCTGATCTTCGTGCTCTCGGCCTCGCTGGTGGTGGCGCTGATCTACCTGCCGGTGATGGGCGGCGTCTCGGGGCGGTTCTCGCGCATCCTGCACCGCAAATCCGACCGGCTGCGCCGCAGGCTGCCCAACTGGTGGGCCCGGGCGGCGCTGGTGCCGGTGGCGTTGATCGGCATGTTCGTCGGCGCCATGATGGTGCTGAACCCCGACTTCCTCTTCTTCTCGCCCTTCACGGGCTACACGGCACGGATGCCGGGCATCGTGGTGTTCCTGCTCTTCGCGGTCATGGCCTCGATCACCCTCGACGCCGCCCGCATCGAGCGCACCCGCCGCCACATCCGCGCCCAGTACCGCCGCACCCTCTTCGGCCGGCTGATCGCGCTTGTCACCGGCAACCCGGTGATGCCGCTGGTGACCATCGGCGCGGTGGTGTTCTTCGTAATTTCGGTGTTCGGCTACTACGGCGAGAACAACAACGGCACCGAGTTCTTCACCGAGAGCGAGCCCGAGCAGGCCATCGTCTACGTGCGTGCCCGCGGCAACCTCTCGCTTGCCGAGAAGGACGCGCTGGTGCGCCGGGCCGAGCGCATCGTGCTGGCGCACCCCGGCATCTCGACCGCCTTCGCCTTTGCCGGCGACGGCGGGCTTTCGTCCAACACCGGCGGCTCGGAGCCGCCCAAGGACACCATCGGGCAGATTCAGCTCGAGATCGTGCCGTGGGACCAGCGCCGCGACCGCCCCGAGCTTGACGGCGACATCGTGCTGGCCGAGCTGACCGAGGCCATGGGCGACATCCCCGGCATGCAGGTCGAGATCATCGATCTTGCGATGGGGCCGGCCTCGGCCAAGCCCGTGCACCTGCGGCTCAAGGCCGACGACTGGGACACGCTGCTGGCCGCGACCGAAACGGCGCGCGCGCAGTTCGACGCCATGCCCGGGCTGCGTCAGATTGAGGACACCCGCCCCCTGCCCGGCATCGACTGGCAGATCGACGTCGACGTCGAGGAAGCCGGCCGCTACAGCGCCGACGTCGCCACAGTGGGCGCCATGGTGCAGCTCGTCACCCGCGGGCTGACGCTCGACACCATGCGGGTGGACAGTTCGGACGAGGAGATCGACATCCGCGTGCGCCTGCCCGAGAAGGACCGGGTGCTGTCGACGCTCGACAACCTCAAGGTGCGCACCGCCGACGGGCTGGTGCCGCTCTCGAACTTCATCTCGCGCAAGCCCGTGGCCAAGCTCGCCGAGATCAACCGTGTCGACCAGAAGCGCCACTTCGACATCAAGGCGGGCGTCGAGGACGGGCTGGTGAAATTCACCACCGACGACGGCCAGACCGGCTTCGGCCGCGAGGATCCGGAGGGCGCGCTGACGCTGCGCGGCAAGCGCTACACGGTGATCGACGGCGCCCCGGCGTCCGATCTGGCGGCGCTGGCGCAGGACGGCGCGCTGCACGTGGTGCCGGTGACGCCGAACGAGCGGATCGCGGCGCTCACCGAATGGCTCGAAGCCAACCCGCTGCCGCAGGGCGTCACCTGGGAATGGACCGGCGACCAGGAGGAAGAGGCCGACAGCCAGGCCTTCCTCGGGCAGGCCTTCTCGGCGGCGCTGGCGCTGATGTTCGTGATCCTGCTGGCGCAGTTCAACAGCTTCTACAACTCGGTGCTGGTGTTGCTCGCGGTGGTTCTCTCGACCGCCGGAGTGTTCCTCGGGATGATCGTGCTCGACCAGACCTTCTCGATCATCATGTCGGGGACCGGGGTTGTGGCGCTGGCGGGTATCGTGGTGAACAACAACATCGTGCTCATCGACACCTACCAGGATTACTCGCGCTACATGCCGCGGATCGAAGCCATCATCCGCACCGCCGAGGACCGGATCCGGCCGGTGCTGCTGACCACCATCACCACCATCGCGGGGCTGTTCCCGATGATGATCGGCCTGTCGCTCGACTTCTTCGGCGGCGGCTACGCCATCGACAGCCCGACCTCGCTGTGGTGGAAGCCGCTGGCCTCGGCCGTGGTCTTCGGGCTGTCGATCGCGACCGTGCTGACGCTGGTCTTCACCCCGGCGATGCTGGCCCTGCGGGTGTGGTTCAGCACCTACCTCGGCTGGATCGCCCGGGCGCTGGCGGCACTGTCCCTGGGCGCGGGCAGCCGCGCGGCGCAGGACTGGGCGCTCGCGCGGGCGGCACGGCGTGTGAAGGCGCCGACGATCCTCTGGGAGGACATGCCCGATGCCGCGCCCCTGCCCGCGACTTCGGCGGCGAAACTGAAGGCGGCGGAGTAGCGGGAGCGTCTGTCTGCCTGTCGGGCACCACGCGGGCGGAGCGGGACCGATGCCTCCGGCGGGAGTTTATCCGGCAAGATGAAGC
>NZ_JAATOS010000374.1:0-3936 GCF_011806505.1 Salipiger sp. HF18
TTCGCCGAGTCCGTGGTCACCGGCACCGCCGCGCTGGCGCTCGACACGCTGGGCGTGCCGGAGCCGCTCGACGCCGCCCGCGCGCTCTGGCAGGCCCGCGCCCCGATCGCCGTCTCGGCCTGAGGGCTTTTCCGGCCTGGCGTCCTTACCGCCCCCGGACGCTCTGCCCGATCCCGGTCCCCCCGCGGCGCGACATGTATCGGAGGCCCTCAGCCGGTCCCAGGCCCGAGCTCAAGACCGGACCCAGATGCAGTTGTCGACCGCGCTCGGGCCGCGCCTAACGCCCGGGCCCCAACCGAGACCCGGACAAAGACCACGCCCATGTCACGGCTCACGCTCAGGCCCCGGCGCAGGCCCCGGCGCAGGCTCAGTGCGGCTCGCCCGCGAGGTGGGTGATGTCGAGCCCTCGGGTGAACACCAGCCCCATGCTGTCGCGCAGCACCAGCGGGCCGCCGATGTAGTCCGCCCCGATCCCGGGGCCGCGGATCGTCAGGTGCCAGTCGTTGCGGCTGACGCTGTCGGGCAGCAGGTCGAGCGGGTCGATGTCATCGGTCTCGCCGCCCTCCATGTGGCAGACGGTGAAGACCTCGCCCCCCTGCGGCGCATTGCGCAGCGCCACGAAGACCGTGCGCCCGTCGATGGGCTCGAGATAGCGGAAATGGTCGTCCGGGCCGAGGTTCTGCCGCAGCCACGGGTTGTTCAGCCGGAACATCCGCAGCCGCCGCATGGCGTTGGTCTGCACCGGGTCGAGCTTCGAGGTCGAATGCGAGACGTTGCAGTATTCGTGCATGTCATCCATCCACGCCCGCGCGATCTGCTTGAGCCCGCCCACGGTGATCGGGCGCGGCCCCGCCAGCGGCGGCTCGACCGCGTTCAGCAGCGTGGCGATGGTGTTGAGGTCGTAGTCCGTCACGTCGACCAGTGCCGGCAGGAACTCGAGGAAGCGGGCGAGATCCTCGCGGGTCTCGAAGCCCAGTTCCTTGAGCCAGCGGAAGGCGCCGGGCACCGAGTAGCTGTACTCGTCCACCTGCCATTTGAGCGAGATCGCCTCCTCGGAGACGACCTTCACCCCGTACTTGTCGTCCTGGTTGCGGATGAAGCCCCAGCTGGCCCGGGCGGTGGCATTGAGGAAATCCATCGGCACGCCCGGCAGCGCGGCATAGGTCAGGATCGACACCGCGGGGTTGTCGTAGGCCTTGTCGAGGATCTCCATCTTGGTGTCGCCGAGACGGGTGTTGATGTTGAGCTTGGGGTTCACCTGCGTGCCCCGGCGCAGCGTGTCGTGGTTCGCGGTCCCCGAGATCCAGTTCGAGCCGCGCTTCAGGATCTCCTGCAGGCGCCAGTACTTGGACAGCCAGAAGGTGTAGATGAAGGGCGTGTTGTGGGCGAAGGTCAGCGGCCCCCACTGGAACACGTCCGGGTCGGTCTCCTTCTGGTTCTCGATGACCGCGCGGTAGTCCGAGCTCAGCTCCCAGTCTTCCTGCGGCCACGGCCGACCGTCCTCGAAGACGAACCACGGGCGGTAGTCGACACCGGCCACGTTCTGCACGAGGTCGGACATCTCCTGCAGGTAGGCGTCGTCGTGGCGCATCTCCTGCGTGGAGGCGTCCCACCACTTGAAATCCTGCGCCCCGTCGACGCGCACCCCGTCGGCGCCGAAATCCACCTTGCGGCGCTGCATCTCGAGCAGGATCGCCCGCACGAAGGGGTTATGGTAGGCGAGGTTCTGGCCGTACATGTTCGGCCCGGCGAAGAAATGGCTGTTGAGCACGCCGAGGCCCTGATTGTCCGAGTGGCCGAAGACCACGTCCAGCACCAGCATCTTGGGCCAGTGCGGGAAGTTGTGCAGCACCGCGGCAAGATCCACCAGTTCGTCCGGACGCGCGGTCTCGAGCAGCACCGGGTTCACCGTGGCCATGCCCGAGATCACGATGTCATAGCCCCAGTTCGTGGTGTCGGGCCGCATCAGGTGGGCGGTGACGCGGGTCTCGTCGCTGTCGGTGTCGGTCCAGAACGCGGGTCCGGCCTCGTAGACCGTCGTGGGCTCCACCGGCAGCAGCTGCACCGCGTCGTACCCCGCGAGGAGCTCTTCGTCGGGCTCGAGCGTCAGCCCCGCCCCAACGCGCGCGGCGAGGCGCTCGAACTGGCGGGTGAGCGAGGCCAGCGTGCCGCCGGGGGGGGCGGTGGGCACGTGCACCTGCAGGATCGAGGTCGGCGGCGCGAACTTGTGCGGGCCGTCCTTGCGGCCCTGCTCGAAATAGCCCTTGTCCTGCCGCCGCGCCTGCATGGCGGGAAGATCGTAGATCTCGGCCGGGGCGAAGGCGCCATAGGGCAGCGAGGCCGCCAGCGGGTCGAGGATGCGGTGGTAGTCGCCTTCCTGCCCGCGGTAGACCAGCGCGTAGAAATCGCCGACCCGGTCGCGGTCGCCGGCGTGCAGCCCGGTGGCGGCGGCAAAGGTGAAGGCCTCGCAGCGGGACACCGGCAGCAGCACCCGGTCGAAGGACACGTCGCTCTGGCTGGCGGTCAGGTCGATGGCCTCGTCCGGGCGCAGGATCTCGAGGAAGACGTCACCGTCGGCAATGCGCCAGTCCTGCAGCTCCGGGGTCCAGAACCCGAACTCGACGCGGTCGCCCTCGACCGGCGCCCCGAGCCGCGGGGCGATGCCCCGCCCCGCCGCAAAGCGGTCGGGCGCGGTGTTGAGCACGTCCTGACACCACTGGGCGCGGTGCTGGGCGGCGTCGCAGTCACTGGCGATTTCGGGCATGTCCTTCATGTCGTCTCCGTTCTGTCGTTGCGCGACGCCGGACGGCGCATCGGCGCGTGAACCCCGGTCGGGGCGCCCCTTGCTCGGCGCATCCGCCGTCGGGCGGCGGCGCGAGGGGCCGGCTCTGCGCCTCTTGGCGCACGGGTGGCCCTTCACGTGCTGAGTGAGGGGCCGGGTTGCGCCGGTGGCGCAGCGGGTCGGTGCGGCGCCTTTGGCGCGTGTCGGTCTCGTTGCGCCGGGCGCGCAGGGCTGCCACTTGCGGAGCGGATCTCAGGTCGCGCACCTTCGGCGCGGGGCTTGGTGGCCGCACCACGGGTTCAGACGTCAGCCCCTGCACCCGTGGTGCAGGGCTTGGCTGCCGCACCCCTGGTACCGGCTTTTGTTACCGCACCTCAGGTGCTTGTTTCAGCTGCTCCACCTCCGGCGCAAGTCACCGCCCATGCGCCTGCGGCGCGAGACGGCAACCCTGATGCCCAAGACTAGCCCGCATGCCCGGGTCTTCAACGCAAAACGCCCCGTCCATGCCCGGACGGGGCGCCGATGGAGACGTCTTCGGCAGGTCTCTGCCCGACGGGCCCGCCTGTCAGCGTGACGCTGGCCGGTCCCGACCGTTCAGGCGGCGACCTTGCGCAGCGCCTCGCGCATGAAATCCAGCCGATCCTGGCCCCAGAAGCGCTCGCCGTCGATCACGTAGGTGGGCGAGCCGAAGACGCCCGCGTCGATGGCCGCCTGGGTCACCGCGTCGGCCTCGTCGCGCAACTCCTCGGTCTCGGCGGTGTGCAGGAGGTCCATGCAGGGCATATCGATCTGGCGCAGAGCCTCGCCAAGGTCGCCCGGATCGGCGATGTTGCGCCCTTCGGCCCAGGTGCCGCGCAGGCAGGCCATGGCGATGCTGTCCTGATCCAGCCCCAGCCGCCCCGCCGCGAGGATCACCCGGCAGGCAAGCCGCGTGTCGGCCGGGTAGTTCTCGGGGCCGACCTTCATCCGCAGGCCCCGCATCCGCGCCAGACGCCGCTGGTCCTCGACCCGGTAGCTGCGCGCCGCGTCGGACTGGTCGTAGGGCGGGCGGAGACCGCTTGCCTCGTAGACCTTCACCATGTCGATGGGCAGGAAACGGACCCTTGCGCCGGTCTCGCGCGCCAGCGCCATGAGCGCGGCGTGTCCGAGATAGG
>NZ_JAATOS010000375.1:0-3934 GCF_011806505.1 Salipiger sp. HF18
GGATTTCTTCGCTTTCTTGGAGGGCTTGGTCTTCTTGGCTGTCGTTGCCGTCGCGACCTCGACCTCTTCGGGCGGGGCAACCGCCTCAGGCTCCGGCTCGCCAACGGCCTGCGGCTCTTCCATGGCCACGGCTTCTGACTTGGCCGTCACCTCGGGCGTTGGCGCGCTTCCAAGCCCGGCGGCGGCCGCGTCGAGCATCTCCTCAGCGGCGGCGATCAGCATCCGGGCGCGGATGAGCTGGACGCGGGGCAGGGCGGTCAGGCGCTCCGCATCGGCCCGGGCGAGATCGGCGGCACTCTGGATCCCCATTTCGCGCATCTTGGACGCGAGCGCGGGACCCACGCCGCGTATGTCAGTAAGGTTCGTCACTTCCGTCTCCATGCAAATTCGTGTCAGAATGCGCCCAAAGCCTGCCACCTGTCCAGCGACGCGCGCATGGGGGTTGCGCTCACACCGCTTTCCCCGTATAGGCGCGCCACACGAACCCCGCAGGCGGGGTCGGGCCTTTGGGGGAGACATCCCCAAAGCGTCCACCGGTTGCCCCAAATGGGTCAAACCCCCGCCGAGGATATGAAACCGGAAAGGATATAGGACATGGCTCTTCCCGAGTTCACCATGCGTCAGCTGCTTGAAGCCGGCGTTCACTTCGGCCACCAGACGCAGCGCTGGAACCCCCGTATGGGCGAGTTCATCTACGGTGCGCGCAACGGCATCCACATTCTCGACCTGACCCAGACCGTGCCGATGCTCGACGCGGCTCTGAAGGCGATCCGCGACACCGTCGCCAAGGGCGGCCGCGTGCTCTTCGTCGGCACCAAGCGCCAGGCAGCTGCTCCGATCGCCGAAGCCGCCGAGAAATGCGCCCAGTACTACATGAACCACCGCTGGCTGGGCGGCACGCTCACCAACTGGCAGACCGTGTCGCAGTCGATCGCACGCCTCAAGTCGATCGACGAGCAGATGGACACCGGCGCGGAAGGCCTCACCAAGAAAGAGCGCCTCGGCATGGAGCGTGACCAGCAGAAGCTTCAGGCTTCGCTCGGCGGTATCCGTGAAATGGGCGGCCTGCCCGACATGCTCTTCGTCATCGACGTGAAGAAAGAGCAGCTCGCCATCGCGGAAGCCAAGAAGCTGGGCATCCCGGTCGTCGCCATCGTCGACACCAACTGCTCGCCCGACGGTGTGGACTACATCATCCCCGGCAACGATGACGCCGCACGCGCCATCTCGCTCTACTGCGACCTCGTCAGCCGCGCAGCCCTGGACGGCATGACCGGCCAGATGGAAGCTGCTGGCGTCGACCTCGGCGCCCTGGAAGACGCGCCGGCAGAAGAGCTGCTGGCGGGCGCCCAGCAGGGCTGATCCGCGCGCTGTCGCGAAAGCGTCACGCAAGCATGACATGAGCGGCAAGGCCCGGGGCAGGGCCTGCCGCACAAGACCATTCGAGAGGGAGCCAAGCACATGGCGATCACTGCTGCACAGGTTAAAGAACTGCGCGAGATGACTGGCGCAGGCATGATGGATGCCAAGAAGGCGCTGACCGAAACCGACGGCGACATGGAAGCCGCTGTCGACTGGCTGCGTACCAAAGGTCTTGCCAAAGCCGCCAAGAAGTCCGACCGCACCGCCGCTGAAGGCCTCGTCGCCGTTCAGGTCAGCGGTGGCACCGGCGTCGCCGTCGAGGTGAACGCAGAGACCGACTTCGTTGCCAAGAACGCCGAGTTCCAGGCCATGGTCGGCGACATCGCCACCGCCGCCATCGGCGTTTCGACCGTCGAAGAACTGGCCGATGCCGAGATCGAAGGCAAGAAGGTCTCCGAGCAGATCACCGACAAGATCGCCAAAATCGGCGAGAACATGACCCTGCGCCGCATGGCGAAGATCGAGGGCGAGCTCGTGGCAACCTACGTCCACAACGCCGCTGCTCCCGGCATGGGCCAGATCGGTGTGCTCGTCGCGCTGAACGGCGGTGACGAGGCGTTTGGCAAGCAGGTCGCGATGCACATCGCTGCTGCCAACCCGGCGTCGCTCTCGGCTGCCGATCTCGACCAGGCCGTGGTCGAGAAAGAGCGTCAGGTGCAGATCGACATCGCGCGCGAGTCCGGCAAGCCCGAAGCCGTCATCGAGAAGATGATCGAAGGCCGCATGAAGAAGTTCCTCGGCGAAGTGACCCTGCTGGGTCAGCAGTTCGTCATCAACCCCGACGTGACCGTCGAGCAGGCCGCGAAAGAGGCCGGCGCGAGCATCGTGGGCTTCGTGCGCATGCAGGTCGGGGAAGGCATCGAGAAGAAGACCGAAGACTTCGCAGCCGAAGTGGCCAAGGCCGCTCAGGGCTGAGGTCCAACACCATAGGGGCCCCGCTGCGATGCGGGGTCCCCGAAATGCAAGGAGCCGCCCAAACGGGCGGCTCCTTTTTAGGTTCCGGACCCCCACATAAGTTGGGGATGACGTGAGGACCGGAATAGGTGTCGGACCGACTCATGCAGAAATTTCACGAACCAGGCCCGACGTCGGTTTTCACCGGAGAGACACGCAGGGCCCCCGAAATGGCGGAGGGTGCGTTTCCCATGCTCCATGGCCAAAGCCACCACTCACGGAACGTTCTCACAGTCGCAATTTTGGAGCGATGATGAAAGTAGCTAGTTCGTGCCAACGCAGAATTTCGTCAAATTAGCGCACTAAACGACAATAGATTTGGCTTTTCTAAATCTAAGAAGCGAAAAAACTGAATTTAATGCGGGAACATTTTGCCAAACGCGCAACCTGAGGTTACGATCCGCCGACTCGACGAGAAAGTTCAGTTTCGTGTGTGTGAATATGAGTCGCACAATCAGAGATCGATGATGAACATCTGGTTCTGAAAGGCTGCCTTGGCCACGGCCTGGGCCGTGGTTTCGACGTTCAGCGCTTCGCGGGCGAGCCTCAGATGCTTTTCGATCGTGGCCTGCGTCAGGCCCATGATCGCCGCAATGTCCTGCATCGTCTTGCCATCTCCGACCCATTCGAGCGCCTCGCGCTGACGTTTGGTCAAGGACTGGTTGGGCGGAACGTAGGGCAGGGTGAGGATCTTGAGGTGCAGGACATTGTTCATGAGGATGATGTCATCTCCATGTTCGTCCCACATCGCGTCGACGTCGGCCTGTTGGGTTCCGGCTTTTGCCGTCAACGCAATCGCCTTTCGCGCGACTCGAAACCGACTTGAAGCTTACAGAATAGCCCGAGCGGACATTCTTGCCTAAATTGAAGTCTATGACGCGGCGCTCGGCGTTGCCGACGTTCCCTTGTGCAAGCATTTCCGCCAGAACGCGCCACGAACAGGCGCCTTCGTGCTCGAGTGCCCAATTCACCATGGGGGCATGGTGGTAGAGACCCTGGCCGATGAACACGTCGGTGTAGTCGGTGCTGTGGTTGGTCAGCAGCACGAAGTCGTTCGGATCGCCGAGCGACGTGGTCGTACGGTAGCGGGTGAAGCCGTAGAGCAGACGGTCGAAGCCGTAGCCGGCCATCCGCTCGAGATGCATTTGCCAAAGTTCCTCGACGGTTCCGGCATTGGTCATCTCTGTGAGATGCGCCCGGATGCCATCCGCGAGCGTCATTTCCGTGTCTCCAGATGGCTCAGCATCGCGTCCATCGCCAGCGTGTAGCCTCGCGGGCCGAAGCCGCAGATCACGCCGACCGCGACCCGTGCAATGTAGCTCTTGTGCCGGAACTCCTCGCGCGCGTGCACATTCGAGAGGTGCAGCTCGATCGCCGGGATCTCGGCCGAGCTGATGGCGTCCATCAGGGCCAGCGAGGTGTGGGTGTAGGCGCCGGCGTTGAGGATCAGGCCGTCGAGCCGGCCGCGCGTCCCGTGGATCGCGTCGATCAGCGCGCCTTCGTGGTTGCTCTGTTCGAACTCCACGCCGACGCCGATCTTCTCGCCATGGGCACGGCA
>NZ_JAATOS010000376.1:0-3908 GCF_011806505.1 Salipiger sp. HF18
CGGGGCACTCGGCGTCGAGGACAAGCTTCATCTCCTCGAAATGGGCGATCGAGAAGTCCTTGATGCCCTCCCAGTCGATTGCCGTCTGCTCTGCGGCCTCATCGCTCAGCGTGAGCAGCGGGCGGCCGGTCGACATGGCGGCGATGACGATCTGGGCGGAACGGTCGAAGGTGTAGATGTCGTCCCAGGCCTCGCCCACGGTCTCGGCGGTGATCATCACCCCGTGGTTGCCCATCAGCAGGCGCGACTTGTTGCCGAGCAGGCCGGCGAGACGCGCGCCCTCCTCGTCCGAGTTCGCCATGCCGCCGTATTGCAGGTCGACCGCGAGACGGTTGAAGTACCGCGCCGAGTTCTGGTCGATGGGCGGCATCCTCGGCGGGTTGATCGAGGCAAGCGCCGTGGTCGTGACCGGGTGCAGGTGCATCACCACGCGGGCCGCCGGGCAGAGCTTGTGCACCTGGCCGTGGATGGCCATCGCGGTGCGGTCGACGTTCACGGGATCGGTGCCCTCATTGAGATCGACGAGCACGAGATCCGAGGCCCTGACCCGGCTCCAGTGCATCCACTTGGGGTTGATAAGGAAGCGCGAGCCGTCGGCGGACAGCGCGACCGAGTAGTGGTTGGCGACGGCCTCGTGCATCCCGGCCCGGGCGGTCATGCGCAGGGCGGCGGCGAGGTCGATCCGTGCCTGGGTCTCGTCGATGACGTTGGTCATGGCATCCATGTGTCTCTCATCCTTTTTTGGCGCCGCGCTTGATCTGCGCCAGTTCCATCGCGGCGAAGAAGACCAGCACGATCAGCAGCACGATCACCGAGGCGGCAGCGATCACAGGCGTCGCTTGCAGGTTGATGCTGTCCCACATCTGGCGGGGCAGCGTTGTCTTGAGACCTCCGCCCACGAAGAGCGCGACGGTCAGCTCCTCGAAGCTCTGCAGGAAGCCGGTGATGAAGCCGGCCACGAGGCCCCCCTTCATCAGCGGCAGCGCAACCTTGCGCCATGTCTGCAGCTTCGATGCGCCGAGCGTGAGGCTCACGTCGTTAAGCCGCCAGTCGTAGCCCTTGAAGGTGGTCAGCAGGATCACGAACACGATCGGTACGGCGATGACGCAATGGCCGATGATGATGCCGAGGTTGGTCGCCACCAGCCCGATCTGGGCGAAGAGGTAGAACAGCGACACCGCAAGCGCGATGGGCGGGATCACCATGCGCGAGGAAGAGCAGGAAGATGGCGGTCGACGCCTTGCTCTTGCCCTTGACCAGCGCCAGCGCCGCCAGCCCGCCCACGACCAGCGTCAGCGCCGCCGTGGCGAGGCCGATGCCCACCGAGCGGACGATCGCCGAGGTCCAGAGCGGCGAGGCGAAGAGCTCGTGGAACCAGCGCATGCTCAGCGTCTGCGGCGGGAAGAACAGGTTGGGGCTGTCCTCGAAGGCCATCGGGATGAAGGCCACCACCGGCACCAGCAGCACGAAGACCGTGACCGCTGCGAAGGTGCTGAGCAGGATCCGGCCCGTGCGCTCGGACATGTGGCCGCCGATGGCGCGCGAGATCCGCCCCAGCCCTTCGCTCAGCCAGATGCCGAAGCGGCGGATCGGGTGGTCGTGACGGCGCGGCGCGGCACCGCTGCCCCCGGCAACCGAGGAGATCCCGAACACCTGGTCGAAGACGAAGACCGCGACCAGAGCCGAGATCAGCAGCACCACCGCGAGCGCGGCGCCCTGCTGCCAGTTCTGCAGCTGGTTGATCTGCATGATGATGAGCTGGCCCAGCATGGTCTGCTTCGGCCCGCCCACCAGCGAGGGCGTGATGAAGAAGCCGAGCGAGGCCACGAAGGTCAGCAGGCCTGCCGCCGAGATGCCGCGCATCGAAAGCGGCAGCATCACCGTCCAGAACCCCTGCCCCGAGGTGGCGCCGAGCGTGGCGCTCGCCTGCATCAGCCGTGCGTCCACCTGCTGCAGCGCGGGCAGCATTGTGATCACCGCCAAGGGCAGCATGGTGTGGGCCATGGCGAAGACCACGGTGGTGTTGCTGTAGAGCAGCGCGTCGGGGGCGATGCCGATCTTCTCGGCGAGCCCGGCGATGAAGCCGGTGCGGCCAAGAAGCACCATCCACGAGAAGTTCTTGATCAGCGCCGAGGTCCAGAACGGCAGCAGGATGCAGAAGGCCGCCAGCCGCTGCCGGCGCCCCTCGATCCGCGCCAGCCACAGCGCCAGCGGGTAGCCCAGCAGGATGCACCAGAGCGTGACCTGCAGGCTGACCGAGAACGTCATGCCCAGCACCCGGGCGTAAAGCCCCGGCGACATGGCCTTTTCCATGAAACGCCAGGTCAGCTCGCCCGCCGGTTCATGCACCGAGAGATTGAAGATCTGGCCCATCGGCAGGACCATGAAGACGATCAGGAAGAGGACGCCCGGTGCGGCAAGCCACACCGGGTTGATGCCACGCCGGACCGGCGCCGCGGAGAGGTCGGCAGAAGCGCTGAGCTCAGCCATTCGCCACCGCTTTCTCGTCAGCCGCTGCCTTGGCCCTGGCGACCGTGTAGCGGTTCTCGGGGCGCGGCAGGCCGAGGTGCTCGCGCAGGGTCGAGCCGGTGTAATCCTCGCGGAAGATACCGCGGGCCTGCAGCACCGGGACGACCTTCTCGACGAAGTCCGACAGCGTCGAGGGGATCACCGGGAAGGTGATCATGAAGCCGTCGCAGGCCTCGCGCTCGAGCCATTCCTGCATCATGTCGGCGATCTCTTCGGGCGAGCCGAAGATGGTGACCTTGGAGCGGGTGTACTGCTGACAGATCTGGCGCAGGGTCAGCCCCTTGCGGATCATGCCGGCGATTTCCTCGAAATAGGCGCGGTGGTGGTTCGACTCGGCGGGGATGCGGTCCACCGGCACCGGCTCATCGAGCGGCAGGTCCGAGAGGTCGGTCTCGATGTCCTGCTTGATGCGCAGAAGGCCGACGTCGGGGTGGATCAGCGACTGCCAGTGATCGAAGCGCGCCTTGGCCTCCTCGGCGTTGTCGCCGACGACGATGGTGGCACCCGCCAGCACCTTGAGGTGGTCGGGGTTGCGGCCGAACCTGGGCATCCGGCCCTTGAGGTCCTTGTAGAAGGCGACGGCCTCCTCGATGTCGGTCGCGACGCCAAAGACGGCCTCGGCGGTCTCGGCGGCGAATTCCTTGCCGGTCTCCGAGGCTCCGGCCTCGACGATCACCGGGTAGCCCTGCGGCGGTCGGGCGATGTTGAGGGCGCCGTTGACCTTGAAGAACTCGCCCTCGTGGTCGAGCACGTGCATCTTGGCGGGGTCGAAGTTCAGCCCGGACTCCTTGTCGTAGACGAAGGCGTCATCTTCCCACGTATCCCAGAGCGCGGTGACGACCTGATAGAACTCGCGCGCCTTGGCGTAGCGCTTGTTGTGCGGCGGCAGGCGGTCGGCGCCGAAATTTCGGGCGGCGAAATCGTTGGCCGAGGTCACGATGTTCCAGCCGGCGCGGCCGTTCGAGATGTGGTCGAGCGATGCATAGAGCCGCGCGAGGTTGTAGGGTTCGTAGAAGGTGGTCGAGGCGGTGGCGGCAAGACCGATCTTCGAGGTGGCATCAGCGAGCGCGGTCAGCAGGGTGATCGGCTCGAGCTGGTTCATGTACATCGGCGAGCGCGCCCAGGTCTCGACATCGGTGGTGCGGCAGGCCGGCGTGTCGGCGATGAAGTAGAAGTCGAATTTGCCCTTCTCGCAGATCTGCGCGATGTTCTTGAAATAGGCGATGTCGTTCGGAGCACCCGGCTCTGCCTCTTCCGTCAGCCACGCGGCCGCATGCAGGCCGTAGGCTTCGATCAGGGTTCCGATGGCAAGCTGTTTCTTGGTCATGGGTCTTTTCTCTCAGGGCAAGTGTCGGGAGCGGGCGTCGTACCGGTGGGGG
>NZ_JAATOS010000377.1:0-3881 GCF_011806505.1 Salipiger sp. HF18
GCTCTTCCAATCACATATCGGTGTTGGAAGGTGACGGGATACCGCGTCGGCGCCTTTCGGCCCGGTTCTGCGCTGCGGACCCGCGCCTGCCCGTTCCGGCGCGGCGCATCGGGGGCGCCGTGCCGGAACGGGCCGGGGATCAGGCGTCCCCGGCGTCGCTGTCCTTCTTGGCGGCGGCCTTCTTCGGCGCTGCCTTCTTGGCGGTGGTCTTCTTGGCGGTGGTCTTCTTGGCGGTGGTCTTCTTCGCCGCCGTCTTGGCAGGTGCCTTCTTGGCCGCGGTCTTCTTGCCGCCGCCCTTCTTGGCCTGCTTCTCGGCGATCAGCGCCAGCGCCGTCTCAAGCGTCACGTCCGCGGGCTCGGTATCCTTGGACAGGGTCGCGTTGACCTTCTCCCACTTCACGTAGGGCCCGTAACGCCCTTCGTAGACGGCGATCTTGCCGCCGTCGGGGTGCTCGCCCAGATCCTTGAGCGTCTTGGCGGCGCCACCCCGGCCACGGCCCGGGTTCGCCCGCTTCTCGGCCAGCAGTTCCACCGCGTGGTTCATGCCGATCTCGAAGACCTCCTGGAACTCCTTGAGGTTCACGTAGACCGGTTTCTCCTCGTCGGGGAGCTGGTGCATGATGAACGGACCGAAGCGTCCGAGGTTGGACTTCACCTCGCCCCCTTCCGGGTGCATCCCCACCACGCGCGGCAGTGTCAGCAGCGTCACCGCCTTCTCGAGCGTCATGTCATCGGGCGACCAGCCCGGCAGGAACGCCCCGCCCTTCTTGGGCAGCGAGGCGCGCGGGGGCTTCTTGTTCTCGGGCGTGGGCTCGCCGCGCTGGACATAGGGGCCGAAGCGGCCCGCCTTGAGCCAGACCTCGTCGCCCTCGTGGCTGCCCAGCAGCCGCTCCTCGCCATCCGCGCCCTCGCCCGCGATGGGGCGGGTGTAGGTGCATTCGGGATAGTTGCCGCAGCCGACGAAGCCGCCGGT
Organism: Salipiger sp. HF18; assembly: GCF_011806505.1. Taxonomy (NCBI): domain Bacteria; kingdom Pseudomonadati; phylum Pseudomonadota; class Alphaproteobacteria; order Rhodobacterales; family Roseobacteraceae; genus Salipiger; species Salipiger sp. HF18. Next base: position 974 of record NZ_JAATOS010000377.1, read on the forward strand.
GCGCGAGGTCTTGAGGTGCAGCTGCCCCTGCCCGCACTTGGGACAGATGCGCGGGTCCGAGCCGTCCTCCCGCGGCGGGTAGAGCTGCGGCGCCAGCGCCTCGTCGAGCACGTCGAGCACCTCGGAGATGCGCAGCTCGGAAGTCTCGCCGATGGCGGCAGAGAAATCGCGCCAGAACTTCGCCAGCAGCGACTTGTAGTCCATCTCGCCGGCCGACACCTCATCGAGCTCGTTCTCGAGCTCGGCGGTGAACTCGTAGCCGACGTATTTGCGGAAGAAGTTCAGCAGGAAGATGGTGACGATGCGGCCCTTGTCCTCGGGGAACAGGCGGTTCTGCTCCTTGCGGACGTATTCGCGGTCCTGGATCGTGGTGATCACGCTGGCATAGGTGGAGGGACGGCCGATGCCGAGCTCTTCCATGCGCTTGACCAGCGTCGCCTCGGTGTAGCGCGGCGGCGGCTGGGTGTGGCTCTGCGTCGCCAGCACGGCGCCGTTGTCCGACAACACGGCGGCGCTGCTCTTCTGCATGCCGGCGGGCGCGTCCTCGACCACGTCCTCGGCCTTGTCGCTCGCCTTGTCGTACTGGGCCTGCAGCGTGGCCTTGGCAAAGGCGGCGGGCTCGCCCTCCATGATCTGCGGCAGGCGGTTCTCGTCATCGTCGGAGACGTCATCGCGGCCTTCCTCGTAGACCTTGAGGAAGCCGTCGAAGAGGACGACCTGACCGGTCGCACGCAGGCCGACCTGACGATCCTCCGACAGGATCTCGACAGTGGTCCGCTCGAGCCGCGCGGCCTCCATCTGGCAGGCCAGCGTGCGCTTCCAGATCAGATCGTAGAGCTTGCGTTGGTCATCCTCGCGCAGCTTGAGGCTGGCGGCGTCCCTGGTCATGTCGGTGGGACGGATACACTCGTGCGCTTCCTGCGCGTTCTTGGCCTTGTTCTTGTAGATCCGCGGGCTGCCCGGCACGTATTCCTTGCCGTAGCGGTCGGCGATGGCGTCGCGGCAGGCGGTGATCGCCTCGGGGGCCATGTCGATGCCGTCGGTCCGCATGTAGGTGATGTGGCCCGCCTCGTAGAGCCGCTGCGCCGCGTTCATGCAGGCCCGGGCGCCCATGCCGAACTTGCGGCTGGCCTCCTGCTGCAGGGTCGAGGTCATGAACGGCGCCGAGGGGTTGCGGGTCGAGGGCCGGGCCTCGACGCTGTCGATCTTCAGTTTGCGCGACGCGACGGCCTGCACCGCAAGCTCGGCCTGCGTGGCGTTGCCGATGTCGAAGCGGTCGAGCTTCTTGCCGCCAAGCACGGTGAGCCGGGCCTCGTACTCCTGGCCGCGCGGGGTCGAGAGCAGCGCCTTGATCTGCCAGTATTCGCGGGGGCGGAACGCCTCGATCTCCATCTCGCGCTCGACGATGAGCCGCAGGCAGACCGACTGCACGCGGCCGGCAGAGCGCGCGCCGGGCAGCTTGCGCCAGAGCACCGGCGAGAGGTTGAAGCCCACGAGGTAGTCGAGCGCCCGCCGGGCGAGGTAGGCCTCGACCAGCGGCGCGTCGATCTCGCGCGGGTTCTGCATCGCCTCGGTGACGGCGGACTTGGTGATGGCGTTGAAGGTCACCCGGCTGACGGCGGTGTCCTTCTTGATCGAGCGGCGCTTGGTCAGCGCCTCCCTGAGGTGCCACGAGATCGCCTCTCCCTCGCGATCGGGGTCGGTCGCGAGGATCAGTGAGTTGTCGTTTTTCAGGGCCTCGGCGATGGCGGCGACGTGCTTGCGCGAGTCGTTCGCGATCTCCCACGTCATCTCGAAATCGTGGTCCGTGTCGACAGAACCGTCCTTCGCCGGCAGGTCCCGGACGTGGCCGTATGAGGCAAGGACAGTGTAGTCGGATCCCAGATACTTGTTGATTGTCTTGGCCTTGGCCGGGGATTCGACAACGACGACTGGCATGAAATGACCACCTTTTCCTGGAATACGACCTCAGGCTGAGCAGGGGCGCATATGGCGGCGGAACATGTGGGGTGCAAGGGGGAAATGTCAATCCGGGGCCCGATGCCACGGGCCATGACCGCACGTTTCGCCCGGATTCTGCCCTCAGGATACGCGGGTGAGCAGCCCCCCGGGGCGCCGCTGGATGCGGCCGTCGAGCTCTAGATCGGTGAGCACCGGCGACACCGTGTCCGAGGGTTCGGCGAGATCGCGGATGAGCTGGTCCTCGGCGACCGGCACCGGCCCGAGCCGCGACAGGATCTCGGCGTGCAGCGCCGCGGTCTCGCGCAGCGAGCGGCGCTCGGGCGGGGCGATGGGCACCACGGGGGTGTCGTCGATGACCGCGTCGTCAAGGTCGAGTGGCAGCTGCGCCTGCGCGGGCGGGCGAGCGGCGGTGGCCAGCGGCCCAAGCGCCTCGATCACGTCCTCGGCGTGGCGGACCAGCCGGGCGCCGTCGCGGATCAGCAGGTTGCAGCCGCCGGCGCGGGCGTCGAGCGGATGCCCGGGCACCGCCAGCACCTCGCGCCCCATGTCGAGCGCGCAGCGCGCGGTGATGAGCGAACCGGACTTGGCCGCCGCCTCGACCACCACGGTGGCACCGGACATGCCGGCGACGATGCGATTGCGGGCGGGGAAGTGGCGCGCCTGCGGCTGCAGGCCGATCGGCTGCTCGGACACGAGCGCCCCGCCCTGCGCGCGGATCTCTTCGGCGAGGCGGGTGTTCTCGGACGGGTAGAGCACGTCTACCCCGCCGGCGAGCACCGCGACGGTGCCGGTGGCGAGCGCCGCGTCATGGGCGGCGGTGTCGACGCCGCGGGCGAGGCCCGAGATCACCGCGTAGCCCTGGGCCCCCAGACCGCGCGCCAGTGCCCGCGCCATGCGCGTGCCGAGCGACGAGGCGTTGCGCGCGCCGACCAGCGACACTGAAGGA
>NZ_JAATOS010000378.1:0-3874 GCF_011806505.1 Salipiger sp. HF18
GGGCTTCGCGGGCATGGTCTTCGAGACCATGTCCATGAACGAAGACGAGTTCAACGGGTGGGTCGAGAACCTCCGCGCCGAGGGCCAGCCGCTGACCGCGGACAGCTACCTCGCGCTGGAAGCGCCCACGATGAACAACCCGGTGAGCTACTACAGCAGCGTCGAGGACGGTCTTTTCGATCGCATCGTCGGTCTCTGCGTCGCCGAGGGCAAGGTCTGCATGTCCGACATGATGATGAGCGACATGCACGGCGGCGGCGGCCTCGCAGGCATCGCCGACGGCGCGGCCTACAGCTACGACCGCGAGCGTGCAATCGACGGTTTCGGCCGCTCGATCGACCTTCCCGAAGTGGAATGGCATGGCGGCCACGGCGACGACGCGGGCGAAGAGGGCCACGGCGGCCATGACGGCCATGACGGCCACGAAGCCCAAGACATGCACGACATGCACGACCACGGCTCCCATGACGATGCCCGTCTGACCGCTCCGGCCACGCTGCCGCACGCGCATGGGGCGGCGGAAGACAAGGACATGAACTGATGGCAAGCGAACCCACCACTCAGATCGTCGAGACGATCTCTCCGATCTTCGGCCGGCTGACGCTCGACTGGATCCCCTACCACGAGCCGATCCTCGTCGGCACCTTCTCGGCCATCGTGCTGGGCGGCATCGCCGTGCTGGCGCTGATGACCTACTTCAAGCTCTGGGCGCCGCTCTGGAACGACTGGGTCACCTCGGTCGACCACAAGAAGATCGGCATCATGTACATGATCCTGGGCTTCATCATGATGGTGCGCGGCTTTGCCGACGCGCTGATGATGCGCGCCCAGCAGGCCATGGCCGCCGGCGGGTCCGAGGGCTACCTGCCGCCGCACCACTACGACCAGGTCTTCACCGCGCACGGGGTCATCATGATCTTCTTCGTGGCGATGCCCTTCGTCACCGGCGTGATGAACTATGTCATGCCGCTGCAGATCGGCGCCCGCGACGTGGCCTTCCCGTTCCTCAACAACTTCAGCTTCTGGATGACCGTGTCCGGCGCGCTGCTGGTGAATATCTCGCTGTTCATCGGTGAATTCGCACGCGTCGGCTGGCTGGCCTTCCCGCCGCTGTCGGGGGCGAACTACAGCCACGGGCCGGGGATGGACTACTATCTCTGGGCGCTGCAGATCGCCGGTGTCGGCACCACGCTGTCGGGCATCAACCTGATCGCGACGATGCTCAAGATGCGCGCCCCGGGCATGAAGCTCATGGACATGCCGATCTTCTCGTGGACCTCGCTGATCACCAACGTGCTGATCGTCGCGGCCTTCCCGGTGCTGACGGCCACCCTCGCGCTGCTGACCCTCGACCGCTACATGGACTTCCGGTTCTTCACCAACGACTTCGGCGGCAACGCCATGATGTACGTGAACCTGATCTGGATCTGGGGCCACCCCGAGGTCTACATCCTCATCATCCCCTGCTTCGGCATCATCTCGGAAATCGTGTCGACCTTCTCGGGCAAGCCGATCTTCGGCTACCGCACCATGGTCATGGCCACTGCCTGCATCATGGTCCTGAGCTTCATCGTGTGGCTGCACCACTTCTTCACCATGGGCTCGGGTGCGGACGTGAACACGTTCTTCGGCATCGCCACGATGATCATCGCGGTCCCCACGGGCGTGAAGATCTTCAACTGGCTCTTCACCATGTACAAGGGCCGGGTGCGCTTCGAGGTGCCGATGCTCTGGACCATCGGCTTCCTGGTGACCTTCACCATCGGTGGCATGACGGGCGTCCTGCTCGCGGTTCCGCCGGTCGACTTCCAGCTGCACAACACGCTGTTCCTGATCGCCCACTTCCATAACGTCATCATCGGCGGCGTGGTCTTCGCGATCTACGCGGGCGTTACCTACTGGTGGCCCAAGGTCTTCGGCTTCAAGCTGAACGACACCTGGGGCAAGCGCAGCTTCTGGTTCTGGTTCGTCGGCTTCTACTTCGCCTTCATGCCGCTCTACGCGCTGGGTCTCATGGGCGTCACCCGCCGCATGAACATGTACCCCGACGCCGCATGGCAGCCCTACTTCATCGTCGCCGCCTTCGGCGCCGTGCTGATCGCGCTCGGCATCGCCAGCACCTTCATCGGGTTCTACGTCTCGATCCGCGACCGCAAGGCGCTGGCCGTGGGCAGTGACCCGTGGGATGCACGCACGCTCGAGTGGGCCACCCAGTCGCCGCCGGCCCCCTACAACTTCCCCGAGGACATCGAGGTCGTGGGTCGCGAAGCGTTCTGGCACATGAAGAAGACCGGCTTCAAATGGTCGGGCAAGTACGCGCCCATCCACATGCCGAAGGGCACCGCGACCGGTGTGCTGATCTCGGCAGTGGCGCTCGTCTTCGGCTTCGCCATGGTCTGGTACATCTGGTGGCTCGCCATCCTGTCCTTCGTGGGCATGCTGGCAATCGGCATCGGCCACACCTTCAACTACAACCGCGACTACTACATCCCCTCGGATGTCGTGACCGCCACGGAAGCCAAAGGAGCCACCGCATGAGCACCGTGACCTCCTCTGCGGACAAGTCGATCGTCGAACCGCTCGCGGACGAACCGATGCATCACGCCCGCAACAACGACGCGCATCACGACGCCCACGCACACTCCAGCCCGACCCCCATCGGGTTCTGGATCTACCTGATGAGCGACTGCATCATCTTCGGGGCGCTGTTCGCGACCTACGCGGTGCTTGGCGGCAACTATGCCGGTGGGCCCGCCCCGAAGGACCTGTTCGAGCCCGGCTTCGTGGCCATCGAGACGGCGCTTCTGCTGTTCTCGTCGATCACCTTCGGTCTCGCGATGCTGCGTGCCGACAAGGATGACCGTGACGGCGTCCTCAAGTGGCTGGCCGTGACCGCGGTCTTCGGCGCGGGCTTCATCGCCATGGAGATCTACGAGTTCAACCACCTGATCCACATCGGTGCCGGTCCCGACCGGTCGGCCTTCCTGTCTTCGTTCTTCGCGCTCGTCGGCACCCACGGCCTGCACGTCACCGGTGGCCTGATCTGGCTGGTCACGCTCATGGTCCAGATCCGCATGCACGGGCTGATCGGCGAGAACATGCGCCGTCTCGGCACGCTCTCGATGTTCTGGCACTTCCTCGATCTGGTCTGGATCGGTGTCTTTTCCTTTGTCTATCTCGTGAGGCTCATCTGATGTCCGCACACAGCCACTCCGAAAGCCACGGTCACGGCACCATGGGCCAGCTGATGATCGGCTTCGCGCTTGCCGCGATCCTGACCATCATCCCGTTCTTCCTTGTGATGGTCGACACCGGCCTCAGCCGCACCGCTCTGGTCGGCATCATCATGGGGCTGGGCGCCGTGCAGATCATCGTGCACCTGGTGTACTTCCTGCATCTCAACTCCTCCTCCGAGGAAGGCTGGACCCTCTTGGCCAGCATGTTCTCGGTGGTCATCCTCGTCATCGTTCTGGCCGGCTCGCTCTGGGTCATGCACAACATGAACGAGAACATGATGCCCATGCCCGACATGGACCGTCATATGGAGCAGATGCGGAGCCTTCAGTCCCAGCAGGGCTGAGCACCGCCTCAGCAGTACTACGGTCGGGGCCCTGCGGGGCCCCGGCGCGTTTCCAAAGGTCAAGACACATGTCCCGCAGCATCCGCTGGCCCCGCCTGATCATCGTCACACTCATCGCCGCCATCGGCATCGCGGGCTTCAGCAGCCTCGGCGTCTGGCAGGTGAAGCGCCTGTCGTGGAAGCTCGACCTGATCGAGCGCGTCGACAGCCGCATCCACGCCGAGCCGGTGCCCGCACCGGGCCCCGAGGCCTGGGACGCCATCACAAGGGACAAGGACGAATACACCCGCGTCA
>NZ_JAATOS010000379.1:0-3856 GCF_011806505.1 Salipiger sp. HF18
CCACATGGCCCAAACCACCGAGGCACCCGACATCGCGACCCAGCTTCCGCAGACCACGGAGCCGCGGAACCCCGGCATGGCGCTCGACATGGACCGGGTGATGCGGGCCACCGCCAACCGTTCGGCCATCGAGCGGCGCGCGGCGACGCTTCCGGGCCGGCGCTCGGTCAAGAAGGACCACCAGGCCGCGTGGCTGGCCCGGGCGGTGTCCTGCATCGACCTCACGACGCTTGCGGGCGACGACACCCCCGGGCGGGTGGCACGGCTCTGCGCCAAGGCGAAGCAGCCGGTGCGCGCCGACCTGCTCGAATCGCTCGGGCTCGAGGGGCTCACCGTGGGCGCGGTCTGCGTCTACCACGACATGATCGAGCCCGCGGTGGCGGCGCTCGAGGGCACGGGGATCCCGGTGGCCGCGGTCTCGACCGGCTTTCCCGCCGGGCTCTCGCCGTTCCCGCTGCGCCTTGCCGAGATCGGCGAGAGCGTGAAGGCCGGCGCCCGCGAGATCGACATCGTGATCTCGCGCCGGCTGGTGCTGACCGGCGACTGGGAAGGCCTCTACGACGAGATGCGCGCCTTCCGCGAGGCCTGCGGCGAGGCGCATGTGAAGGCGATCCTCGCCACCGGCGAGCTTGGCACGCTGCAGAACGTGGCACGCGCTTCGATGGTCTGTATGATGGCGGGGGCGGATTTCATCAAGACCTCGACCGGCAAGGAAGGGGTGAACGCCACCCTGCCCGTCAGCCTCGTGATGATGCGCGCGATCCGCGAGTACCACGAGGAGACCGGCCACCGCGTCGGCTACAAGCCGGCGGGCGGGATCTCGAAGGCGAAGGATTCGCTGAACTACCTCGCGCTGGTCAAGGAAGAGCTTGGAGACCGCTGGCTGCGGCCGGATCTCTTCCGCTTCGGCGCCTCGAGCCTGCTCGGCGACATCGAGCGCCAGCTCGAGCACCACGTCACCGGCGCCTATTCCGCGAGCTGGCGTCACGCCATCGGCTGACGGATTTTCCGAGCCTTTCCGAAACGATGACCCGGCGGGCGCCTGTTTCATGGGCAGCGCGCCCCGCGCCGCGCGGCGCCGTGCGGGATTCTCCGCCGCCGCAACCTTGGCTCTTGTGAGACACCGGGTCCGTCCCTTACCGTTTGGTCAAAAATTGATCGCTGACAGACAGGGGGACACATGACCGACAGACGATCGCTTCTCGCCCATCTCACCCGCCGGAGGATGCTCATTGGCTCCGCCGGCTTCGCCGCCGCCGCGAGCACCGGCTTCCTGCCGCAGCGTCTCTTCGCGCAGGAGCCGATCCCGGTCGCGGGGATCTACACCGTGCCGGTGGAACAGCAGTGGGTGAGCCGCATCCACCTCGCCGCCGAGGCCGCCAAGGCGGATGGCCAGATCACCTACACCTTCTCCGAGAACACCGCGAACACCGACTATCCGCGCGTCATGCGCGAATATGCCGAGAGCGGCGCCAAGCTCATCGTCGGCGAGATCTTCGGCGTCGAGCAGGAGGCCCGCGAGGTGGTGCTCGACTACCCCGACACCGCCTTCCTGATGGGCTCGTCCTTCATGCCGGACCCGGCCTACCCGAACCTCGCGGTGTTCGACAACTACATCCAGGACGCGTCCTACCTGTCGGGCATCATCGCCGGCGCCATGACCGAGACCGGCAACATCGGCATGGTCGGCGGCTTCCCGATCCCCGAGGTCAACCGCCTCATGCACGCCTTCATGGCGGGGGTGAAGCAGACGAAGCCGGACGCCACCTTCCAGGTGAGCTTCATCGGCTCGTGGTTCGACCCGCCCCAGGCCAAGGAAACCGCCTTCGCGATGATCGAGAACGGCGCCGACCTGCTCTACGCCGAGCGCTTCGGCGTTTCGGATGCCGCGCAGGAGAAGGGCATCCTCGCCATCGGCAACGTCATCGACACGCAGGCCGACTACCCCGAGACCGTGGTGGCCTCGGCGCTCTGGCACTTCGAGCCGACGCTGCAGGCGGCGCTGGCGAAGATCGCCGAGGGCAGCTTCGAGGCCGACAACTACGGGCTCTACAGCTTCATGAAGGAGGGCGGCTGCTCGCTCGCGCCGCTCGGCACCTTCGAGGGCAAGGTCCCGCAGGACGCGCTCGACATGGTCGCCGAGAAGGAGGCCGCGATCAGGGCGGGCGACTTCGAGGTCGAGATCGACGACAGCGAGCCCACCTCCTTCTGATGGCCACGCAAGACCCGGCGCAGGGCGACACCGTCCTGCGCCTCTCCGGCATCACCAAGCGGTTCGGGGCGCTCACCGCCAACGACGGCATCAGCTGCGCGCTGGCGCGGGGCGAGGTCGTGGCGCTGCTGGGCGAGAACGGCGCGGGCAAGACCACGCTGATGAACATCCTCTTCGGCCACTACACCGCCGACGAGGGCAGCGTCGAGGTCTTCGGCCAGCCCCTGCCGCCCGGCCAGCCCGGCGCCGCTCTGGCGGCGGGCGTCGGCATGGTGCACCAGCATTTCACCCTCGCCGACAACATGACCGTGCTCGAGAACATCCTGCTCGGCACCGAGCCGCTCTGGCGTCTGCGGCTGGGCCGCCCCGCGGCGCGGCGCCGGGTGCGCGCGCTGGCGCGGGACTTCGGGCTGGCGGTGAGGCCCGACGCCCGGGTCGGCACGCTCTCGGTGGGCGAGCGGCAACGGGTCGAGATCCTCAAGGCGCTCTACCGCGACGCCCGCATCCTGATCCTCGACGAGCCCACTGCCGTGCTCACGCCGCAGGAAGCCGAGGCGCTGTTCCTCACCCTGCGCAAGATGGTGGCGCAGGGGCTGTCGGTGATCTTCATCAGCCACAAGCTGCACGAGGTCATGGCGATTGCCTCGCGCGTGCTCGTGCTGCGCCACGGCAGGCTGGTGGGCGAGACCGCCACCGCCACGACCACCCGCCACGCGCTGGCCACCATGATGGTCGGCGCCGAGATCGCCGCCCCTGCCGCCGCCAAGGCGCGCCCCGGCAACGTGCTGCTGCGGCTGGAAGGCGTGAGCACCGCGCCGCAGGGCAGCCGCCCCGGCCTGCGCGACGTCGACCTGTCGCTGCGCGCGGGCCAGATCCTCGGGCTCGCGGGCGTCTCCGGCAATGGCCAGGGCGCGCTGGCGGACCTCCCCTCGGGGCTCGAGACGCCGGTTTCGGGCGAGTTGCGCATCGCCGGAAAGGCGCCCGCGGCCTGGAGCCCGCGCGAGGCCCTCGCCGCCCGCATCGGGCGCATCCCCGAGGACCGCCACCGCACCGGCACCATCGCCGATTTCAGCCTGACCGAGAACGCGGTGCTCGAAAGCTACGCCCATGCGCCCGCCTCGCGCCGCGGCTGGATGGACTGGCGCGCCGCCCGCCGCGACGCTGAGGCGATCATCGCCAAGTACGATGTGCGCTGCCCCGGCCCCGAGACCCGGATCCGCCTGCTCTCGGGCGGCAACATGCAGAAGCTGATCTTGGGCCGCGTGCTCGAGGCCGCGCCGCGCATCATCCTCGCCAACCAGCCGGTGCGCGGGCTCGACATCGGCGCCGTGACCTACGTGCAGAAACAGCTCATCGCCGCCCGCGACGGCGGCGCCGCGGTGCTGCTGATCTCCGAGGACCTCGACGAGATCCTGACCCTTTCGGACGTGATCCGGGTGATCTCCGACGGCCGCCTCTCGCCCGAGTTCGCACGCGGCGAAAAGACCCCGGCCGAGCTTGGCCAGTGGATGGCGGGACAGGGGTTCGACCATGCCGCGTGACCTCTCCCCCTGCGCCGCGCCCCGGTCTTCCAATGGCGTCAAATATCCCGGGGGAGTCGCCGCAAGGCGACGGGGGCAGCGCCCCCTCCCAGCCCTCCGGCCC
>NZ_JAATOS010000380.1:0-3815 GCF_011806505.1 Salipiger sp. HF18
GGCGGCGCAGTCGTTCTGGCCGGCCAGCGCCACGCCGAAGCACTTCTCCTTGGCCTGCGCCTGCACGGTCTGGGCGCTGAGCGTGACGGCGGTTGCAACGGCGCCCAGCAGCGCCACGGTTTTCAGTTTGTTCGACATCTTCATCTTCCCTGTTGAAGGTCCCGTTGGATGGTGTCGGCGGGTTCAACCCGGCGACACCCGAATGGTGCGCCCGGTCCGCAGCCCGCGCCCTTCACGGGGGAGGGCGTCACGCGGGTGTCATCCCCCGTCGTTGCCCGGGGATCGGATGCGCGGCCTCAGGACGCTGAAAAGATGAGGTATTCCAAAACCGCGAAAGCGCGGTCGTAACGTCATCACGGGCCCGGAGGGGCCTTTGTTACAACGCAACGGGCCCCCGCGCATCGCGTGGGGGCCCGTCGTGAGGAATGTTACAGCCGCCGCGCACGCTGGCGGGAGCGGGATGTGATCAGCCGCGCAGATCCGGCGGCGTGGCCTCGGTGCCGAGCTCGGCCGCGATCTCGTCAAGGCTGCGGACCTGGGTCTGCTTCTCGCCCAGACGGCGAACCGTCACGGTGCGCTCCTCGACCTCGCGATGGCCCACGGCAAGGATCACCGGCACCTTGCCGAGCGAGTGCTCGCGCACCTTGTAGTTGATCTTCTCGTTGCGCACGTCGGCCTCGGCGCGGACGCCGGCGGCGCGCAGCGCGGCCACGGCCTCGTGCACATAGTCATCCGCTTCCGAGGTGATCGAGGCCACAACGACCTGCCGCGGCGCCAGCCAGAACGGCAGCTTGCCCGAGTGTTCCTCGATCAGGATGCCGATGAAGCGCTCGAACGAGCCCAGCACGGCGCGGTGCAACATGATCGGGCGGTGCTTCTCGCCGTCCTGCCCGACGTAGTTCGCGTCGAGACGCTCGGGCAGGTTGGGGTCGAGCTGCAGCGTGCCGCACTGCCAGTCGCGGCCGATGGCGTCGGTCAGCACGAACTCGAGCTTGGGCGCGTAGAAGGCGCCTTCGCCCGGGAAGATCTCGAACTCGCGGCCGGCGGCCTTGCAGGCGTTGGCCAGCGCCTCCTCCATGCTGTCCCAGCTCTCTTCCGAGCCCACGCGCTTCTCGGGCCGGGTCGAGAGTTTCACCCGCCAGCTGTCAAAACCGAGGTCGGCATAGATCTTGGCGAGGAAGTCGATGAACTTCTTCGACTCCTCCTCGATCTGGTCGAAGGTGCAGAAGATGTGCGCATCGTCCTGGGTGAAGCCGCGGACCCGCATGATGCCGTGCAGCGCGCCCGAGGGCTCGTAGCGGTTGCACGAACCGAACTCGGCCATGCGCAGCGGCAGGTCGCGGTAGGACTTGAGCCCGTGGTTGAAGATCTGCACGTGGCACGGGCAGTTCATCGGCTTCAGCGCGTTGATGGTCTTCTCGCGCGCGCCTTCCTCGTCCACTTCCACGATGAACATGTTCTCGCGGTAGTTTTCCCAGTGGCCGGACTCTTCCCAGAGCTTGCGGTTCACCACCTGCGGGGTGTTCACCTCGACGTAGCCGTCCTTGCGCTGCATCCGCCGCATGTAGTCCTGCAGCGAGGTGTAGACGGTCCAGCCGTTCGGGTGCCAGAAGATCTGGCCCGGCGCCTCGGGCTGGAGGTGGAAGAGATCCATCTCGCTGCCGAGCTTGCGGTGGTCGCGCTTGGCGGCTTCCTCGAGGAAGGTGAGGTACTTCTTCAGGTCGTCGCGGTTGCGGAAGGCCACGCCCTGGATGCGCTGGAGCATCGGGCGGTTGACGTCGCCGAACCAGTAGGCGCCCGACACGCCCATCAGCTTGAAGGCATCCGCCGGCAGCTGGCCGGTGCTCTGCAGGTGCGGGCCGCGGCAGAGATCCTGCCACTCGCCGTGCCAGTACATGCGGATGTCCGCGCCCTCGGGGATGCGGTCCACGAGCTCGACCTTGTAGCCTTCGCCGCGCTCTTCGTAAAAGGCGCGGGCGCGGGCGCGGTCCCAGATCTCGGTGCGCACGGCGTCGCGGGCGTTGATAATTTCCTTCATCTTCGCCTCGATGGCGCCGAGGTCCTCGGGGGTGAAGGGCTCGGCGCGGTCGAAATCGTAGAACCAGCCGTTCTCGGTGACCGGGCCGATGGTGACCTTGGTGTCGGGCCAGATCTCCTGCACGGCGCGCGCCATGACGTGCGCGAGGTCGTGCCGGATCAGCTCGAGCGCCGGTGCGTCGTCCTGAAGGGTGTTGATGGCGATCTCGGCGCTCTCGTCGATCGGCCACTGCAGGTCCCAGTGCTGGCCATTGACCTGCGCCGAGATGGCTTTCTTCGAGAGGGATTTCGAGATCGACGCCGCGACTTCGGCCGGAGTCACGCCACTGTCGAAGTCGCGCACATTGCCATCGGGGAAGGTAAGAGAGATTTGGGCCATTGGTCTGGCTCTCCTCGTCGGTTTGGCGCCCACGGAACGCCCGGTTGCGGGTTATGTCGATGCCGCCTTGTGGCGCCGCAGGGCGGGGGTGTCAAGAACGGTGGTGGTGGTCTGGTGCTTTGCGACTGAGGGCTGTGGCCGTGGCGCGCCGGCAGGGCCGGGGCTTGCACGCGGCCCGGCAGGGCCTATCTTTGAGGGAAAGCGAAAGGCAGGTCAGATGCTCTTGAAAGCCGTCAGCGTAGCGCTCGTGGTGCTTGGTATCATTCTCGCCGCCGTGGCGTCTCCCACGCGTGGCAACGCCGCTGAGGGCTCGTTTCCGCGGCTGCCGCTCGGATTCGGCCGCCCGGTGCCGCTGACCGCGGGCGAGAAGCAGCAGCTGGTGTTCCTGTCGCCCGGCCTCGATGTCGACAAGCTGCCGCCCGAATACAGCGCCCGGCTGCGCGACATCATCCACCACGACCGCAGCGACCACGAGAAGCGCAGCATGATCCGCTCGCTTCTCAACCGCTGAGCGCTCAGTTCCGCGACACCGCCTCCCAGCGCGCTTCCAAGGCCTCGATGGCGGCGATCCGCTCCGAGGTCTTCGGGTGCGACAGCAGCCACGCGGGAACCGCGCCGCCGCGGCTGCGGGTGAGGCGCTCGAGCTTTTCGAAGAGCGTCTTCTGCGGCCCCACGCCGATTCCCGCCTTGTGCAGGAGCGCCGCCGCATAGGCGTCGGCCTCGTACTCGTCCCCTCGCGACAGCCGTGCTGCCAGAAGCCGCATGAGCGTCGTGGCGATCCACGGACCGAAGCCCGGAATGAAGCGGCTCAGCACCATGGCGAGCGCAGTGCGCAGGGCGTTCTGGCCGGAGAAGTCGATCATCCGCCGGCGCGAATGGCCAAGCGCCACGTGCCCGAGCTCGTGGGCGATGACGCTCGCAAGCTCCTCGGCGCTGACCTCGCCTGCACGGTAACGGTCGTGGAAGCCACGCGTGATGAAGATCCGCCCGTCGGGCGCCGCGAGCCCGTTGACCGGCTCGATTTCGTAGATGTTCACCCGGATCCGCGGCAGGTCGAGCGCCGTCGCCATGCGGTCGGTGAGCTGCTTCAGTCTCGGATCGGCAAGCTCGGTCGAGCGCGCATCGAGCTCGCGCGCGGTGCGCCAGGCCGAGAATCGGTACATCGCGATGGCATAGAGCAGGGCGAGCAGGATCGGGGTGAAGCGCAGCATGGGCTCAATATGGTGGCCGAAGACGGCGCTGCCAAGCGGGAGACTGCAGCTTGTGGCGAGGCAGGAGGGGGGGCGGCCCCCCCGCTTCGCGCACCCCCGGGGTTATCTGGCAAAAAGAAGAAGGGGGGCGGGGGCCCGCCTCCTCTTTCCGGGGAAAACCCCCCCGGGGGGTGGGCGGGGCTCCCGGG
>NZ_JAATOS010000037.1:0-19734 GCF_011806505.1 Salipiger sp. HF18
AGAAGCTCTCCTCGATCACCGCCTTCGCGTCGTCATAATGCCAGGGCCCGCGACCGTCGCGCGCCTGGACCCGGCCCTTGGGGACGAGATGCACCCACTCCGGCACGGTCTGGCCGTTTGCCGGAGCCGGGAGGGGGATTGTGGAGAGGGAGACGAGGGCGGTGTTCATGAAGCGATCTTTGCCCCGCGAGGCAGATCGCAAACATGTCCAACAAGTTGTCAGGGGGAGTGGCGTGGCGGCACACTAAGACTGCCGCACCCCGCGGGCGGCGGTCAAGTGCGCGATGTTCGTCGCCGGCGGCCGCACGCGAAGGCTTGGGCCACGGACCACTTTGCGGACCTAGCGGTCGTTCACTTGAAGTCCGAAAATGGCTGCTCTCGCCCCAAACGTGCCCTTCGCGTCGGGTTGCCGGAGCCGGTGAAGCGGACCTTCATCCTGAACCATCGAACCATCAGGGAGCGGGACAAAGGTCCCGTCCGTTTCCCGGAGCCGAGTGTCGGCTCCGGGTAGGTCAAGGTCCATCACTTGGTCAGCGGGCGTTCGGGTTCATCATTTCGCGCATGATCGCGTCGGTGTCGAAGTCCACGCTCGACTGCCGCGGCGGGTATTCCTCGAACGAGCCGAAGAACTGCTGCACCGCGGCCATCGCCGGCGCCAGCGCCCACGAGCGGTTCTCCTGCCACTCGTCGAAGCCGCGGGCCTCGTGGAAGCGTTCAAACGGGTCGAGGTCGAGCCGTGTGATCAGCGGCGTCATCAGCGGGCTTTGGATGCCGTTGAACCACTTGTCCTGCTCCGTGAACAGGAACTTCCACTCGCCGAAGCGGACGCCGTGGAACTTCGTCTCGGTGAAGAAGAAGAACTCCTTTCGGTTGCTGGGGCCGGCCTGAGTAAGGATCGGCGTCTGGTCGTAGCCGTCGAGGTGGACGCGGTACTCGGTGCCGCCGATGTCGGCGCCGTCGAGCAGATCCTCCTTGAGGTCCGTGCGGCCGAGCTGGGACATGATCGTGGGGGTCCAGTCCTCCATGGACATCATCTCGCCCGTGGTGGTGCCCTCGGGAATGACGCCGGGCCACTTGACCATCATCGGCACCTTGAAGCCTCCCTCGTAGCCGCCGACGCCCTTCTCGCCGCGGAACGGCTGGTTGCCACCGTCCGGCCAGGAATTCGAGGCCGCGCCGTTGTCGGTCGAGAACATGACCATGGTGTTGTCGGCGATGCCGAGCTCGTCGAGGAGCGCCAGGAGCTCGCCGACGTCGTCGTCCAACTCGGTCATGCCGTCGGCGTAGACGTTGCCGGTGCCGGTGATGCCGTCGTAGTGGTCGTCGAGGTTGGTGCGGTAGTGCATCCGCGTGGTGTTGTGCCAGACGAAGAACGGTTCGCCGGCCTCAGCCGCCTCGGTGATGAAGCGCTTGGATTCCTCCAACACGTCCTGGTCGAGCGTTCGCTGCCGCTCCTGGCCGAACGGACCCAGGTCCTCGATCTGCTGCTCGCCGCCCGCGGGGGCGGCGAAGGAATGGATGATGCCGCGCTGACCGAAGCCCGCCGCCTCGATCGCCTCGGTCGGATAGTCGTCCTGCTCGGTGTATTCGCCGGCATTGAGGTGGTAGAGAATGCCGAAGAACTCGTCGAAACCGTGGTTTGTCGGCAGGTGCTCGTCACGGTCGCCAAGGTGGTTCTTGCCGAACTGGCCGGTGCGGTAACCCTCAGCCTTGAGCATGTTCGCAAGTGTCGGGTCTTCCACCTGCAGCCCCTGCTCGGCCCCGGGCAGCCCGACGGTGGCGAGGCCGACGCGCAGCGGGTACTGCCCCGTGATGAAGGCGGCGCGCCCGGCGGTGCAGGAGGCCTGGGCATAGTGGTCCATGAACAGCATGCCCTCGTCGGCGATTCGGTCGATGTTCGGGGTCTCGCAGCACATCATTCCGCGGTGATAGGCGGAGATGTTCCACATGCCGACGTCGTCGCCCCAGATGACGAGGATGTTCGGACGTGCCGCCTCCTGCGCCATCGCGCCGGTCGAAACGATGGCGAGCGCGATGGCGCCCCCAACTATGGCTCTCAGCATTTCAATTCCTCCCTGCTTTTCGGTTCGAATTGACAATAATATGGAGCGCGCAGTAAAATTGTTCGTCAGACGACAATTCTGGACGAGATGAAAAATTCAGACAGTTGCGTGTTGCGTAAACGGGGATGGCTGTCCCGAACCTCGTCTGAATTTCAGGATGCGGTGCTAGAGCGATGCGATCTCTTGAAGCTGGGACGCGGTACGCCGGTATATCTCGCAGGAGACGATACCGGGGGTGTGTTTGGCATCGTGGACGGCCTGGTCGAGCTGCATCTGCCCGCTCCAGGAGGATCTGCGACGCTCGCTCACATCGGCCGGCCGGGCGCGTGGTTCGGGGATCTTGCGGCGCTCAGGGGCCATCCGCGGCGGTTTTCGCTGGTCACTCGAACGAACGCGCGGCTGTTGCGCCTGTCTCGGTCTGAGTTGCAACGCCTTTGCGATGATGTTCCGGGGCGGTGGCGGTACGTGGCGGACCTTGTGGCCGACAATCTGAGCATCGCCATCGATGTGGTGGAAGCCCTGCGGCGGCGTGACGTAGTCGAGCGCACGGCGCTCAATCTACTTGCCGTAGCCGACGACACGGGTGATCTGAGCGTGACCCAGACGGATCTCGCGGAGCTCGCTTGTCTCTCGCGCGGCACGATCAATGGTGCTCTCGCCGCACTCGAGGAACGCGGTCTTGTCAAACGACACTATCGCGAGGTCGAGATCCGGAGCCTCGACGGTCTGGCTAGGCTGGTCGGCAAGGCGTGAAGCGCTGCAGCCGGACATTCGACGACGTATCGCGACGTGTATCTGCGGGCTCAGTCCCGACCTGCGCCGCTCCTCTCACGTGTGGCGGCACGGCAGACGAAGCTGCCGGTTGCCAGAGGCGACTCTTTCCTCAAGAGCGGAACTGCGGACGACTTCGAACTCTGCGACAACTCCGCCGCTAGATCCACCGCGCGACGATCGCGATGACATGCGCGGAAGGCCAAACCAGGAACTGAGCGGCTATGGTGCCGACGAAGCGGGACACGATCATCCAGATGATCACCTTGCGGAAGAAGTCCTCGCGAACTTGCCCCTTTGCAGCATCATCGGTCAGGCCTGCTAGGTAAGGGTCAATCAGCAGGAACATCATGATGGTGGCAACACCATTGATCGTGGCCGACAGGGAACTTGCCGTCACACGATAGTCAGGCTCGAGCAGGCCGGCATAAATCGAAGCGATGACCCCCACGGACCACAGCGCACTGACGGCGAAGTTCATCACTATCACCTTGATCGGCACATTCGTCGGTAGCTTGAGGGCATCGATGTTTTGGTAGGCGGGTATCGCAGCGGACTGGGCAAGCACGGACAGGCCACGCGGGGTCAGGAAGCGCAAAATGAGCCGTGGCATCGAACGGCTCCGCTGGAAGTGCTCCACCGCAATCGTCGTGAGCCGCTGAAATGTCGGGATCAGCAGCCCCCCTGCCAGCGTTGCGACCGACGCCGCGCCAATGATGAGAGAATAGTCGAGCGTAGCATCAAACTGCGATGGGTTCTGCAGGCCGAGTTCGATGCGCTTCGCCAGGAGCGGGCCCTGAAACGAGTTCGAGGTGCGTGACAGCAGAACAAGGATATTAAATAGCGAGAACGCGATCGCGATATGACCAGTGCGAACGCCAGCGATCCTAAACGCATACGCAAGCGTGCCGACCAGGTGAATGACAAAAGTCAGAATGACAATCGCGGCAAGCTGTGCGTCCATCTGGCCCTCCTGCGGGCGTCGACCTGCACAACGTGTTGCATGGCGGACAAGCGTCCGCAACGGCTTGTGGAGGCCATGCGGTATAGCTCAGCCTCCTGCCGCCCCCTCCAAATACTCCTCCACGATCTCGATGAGAGCCGTCTCATCCTCCTTGCCCACGCCGAGGAACCGCCGCGTCGGGATGTTGCCCCATGGGATCGGCATGAAGTACCGCCGGCCCTTCTTGTTCACCCCCATGCGCGCACCGAACGCGCCTGCCTCTGCGCCGAACTGCTGCACGGCCGCATAGATCATGTTGGAGCCCCACGTGACGTCGTCGGCGCCGGCCTCGTAGCTGATCGTCCCGGAGAGGCTCTTTGTCGGGCCGATCAGGGGCCGCGGCCCCGGTTTGTCCTTTCGGGCGGCATAAGCGTCCAGCGTTGCCTGCGTGCGCGGTGCCCAGGGCTTGCCGTCAGGATCTGAGCCAGCGGCGAAGTTGTCGTTGGTGCTCTTCACCATATATTCGCCAATGTCCTGCATCAGCGGCGCGGTGTCCGACAACGCGTCCGAGATCCGCGCGAGCGCCTCGGTCAGGGTGTCACTGGTGATTTCGATGCGAGGCATGTGCCGTCACCCTTTTACCTGGTCAGGTCAGAGCCGATGCTCAAACACGTCTTCTTCTGCCGTTGCGGTCATTCCGACGGGGTTCCCTATGAACCGCTTAAAGATGTCCCCCGGGAGAAGCTCCTCGCCAGGGCCACCTGTTCAGTGTGCGGCCGCCGCGGCGCAGACGATCTCCGGCTCATCTGGTTTGCCGCGGATCATGCCCGCCAGGGATCCCAAGGATCTCCGGATGGCTGAACGCCCCTTCGACGACATGCCGGATGGCGGTCTTCAGGGCATCCGCGAGATCCGGCACCTCCTCGTAGTCCCTCGGCGAGCGCAGATGCGCCGCCAGCTCCTGCTGCAGTTCGTCGGCCCAGATCTCCATCTGCGCGCCATGGCAGACCGTGTCTGCAAAACGATCGCGACGAACCAGGTCCGCGGGCTGCATCAACCGAGCCCCGCCGCGATGTCTCGCAGCATCCGGCCCAGCTCGCTGTCCTGGAACCGCTCCGCCAGATCATTGACAAAGGTCCGGGCAATCTCCGGCGGAAGATGCTCGATCTTGCCGCGCACGATCTCGACCAGTTCATCCACGACGCTGGCCCCGGGCGCATACCCCCAGCCCTTTCCGACACCCTGAGGTTCACCGGTGCGGGGATCGATCGCCTGCCAGTCCTCGGGCAATGGCTTCGCCGGATCTCCGCCGAGCCGCCGCACCCCCGCCTCGGTCCGCGCCCCCGAAACGTAGCAGCTGCAGCCCCATTCGTTCGGCGGGAAGTGCGCGCGCCAGAACGGATGGTCGGGCGGCAGCGCGATACCGTTCCACGACAGGTGCAGGATCCGCGGCTCGGCCGAGCCGCCGTGGAAGTAGATCCAGAACCGGAAGTTGCCCTCGGTCAGCTGGGCAAAGCGGCCCGCCATGTAGCTGGTGCGCATGTTGGTGCGGTAGATGACGCGGGTGCGCCAGGCCTCGCCGGCCGCCCTGCCCTCGCCCGTCCAGCCATGCCAGCCATGGCGCTCAACCGTCGCCCGGAAGTCGCGACGGAACTCCTCGAGCGAAGTGCCCTCCGAGATCGCCTTGTCGACCGACGCGGCCAGATCCGCCAACAGGTCCGCCTTCGTGGCGCCGGCGACGACGAAGGCACGGTCGTGTTGTTGCTTGCGCAGATCGTCCCAGCGCGAGGTCGGCACGAGATGGCGCAGGCGCAGCCGGAAGGCCGCGGCCTGCTGCCGGAACGGCCTGCGGAAGACGACCGCCAGGTCAGCCATCGGCGCGCTGCCCGTCTTCCTCGATCAGCGCGCGGCCGCCGGCGTGGGCTGCGAGGAAGGCCTCGGCCATGACAGCGGCGAGGCCATCCGATGCCAGATCCGGCCAGGCGCTCAGCAGCATCTCGCGCGCCTCTTCGAGCGAACCCGCCGCCTGCAGCATCACCTCGATCTGCGCGAGCATCGCCTCGATCTCCGGGGCGGCCTCCTTGGCCAGCCGATCGACCGCCGGGGCGACCGGCTCAGAGCGGCCCGCTGAGGGGGCTTCCGTCTGGAGGGCGGCAACGCCTCGCGCGGGAGCGGGATGGGTATTCAATGGGTATTTAACGGCGCTCTCAGGGGGCATTGCGCCCTCACCGGACGCCTGCGACTGCGCTGACGGGGCGGATTGGCCCTGAGGACGGAGGATTTCGGCGCCCTGGGCGGCCTCGGGAAGGCCGAACTTGTCGAGCACGTCCGAGGTGGCAACCCGGAGGCCGCGGTCGATCATCGGACCGATCGCATCGGAGAAGGCCTTCAGGTCCTCCGGCTCCTGCCGCTTGATGACAATGCGAGGATAAGCGACCTGCGGGCCGAACTCCAGATCGATCCACGGCCGCACCAGGTCGCGGTTCAGGATCGCCGCCAGCGCCTTGCAGTCCGCCGCCTCGATGTCCTGCTGCACCTCCCGGTGCTCCTTGCCCGATCCGAGCCCGCCGGTCTCGGCATCCGTCGTGGCGGTCTGCCCGAGCACCGCCTTCGACATCTGCTTGTCGAGCCAGTCGGAGCGCCGCTCGTAGTGATCGGTCGACGAACCGATACTCTTCGCCTCGATGAACTCGATCATCATGCTGTCGGGGATGCCGGTGTTGTTCGAGGCGAGA
Organism: Salipiger sp. HF18; assembly: GCF_011806505.1. Taxonomy (NCBI): domain Bacteria; kingdom Pseudomonadati; phylum Pseudomonadota; class Alphaproteobacteria; order Rhodobacterales; family Roseobacteraceae; genus Salipiger; species Salipiger sp. HF18. Next base: position 6,513 of record NZ_JAATOS010000037.1, read on the forward strand.
TAGCGGGCCGAGTTGCCCGCCTCGAGCCGGCCGGCGGTGTCATGCAGGATCACGATGGACGGGGTGATCTCACCGCCGACATGGTGAGCCTGCTGGAAGGCGAGGCCTTCGACCTTGTGGTTGACGATCTTCATGATGCCCCCGGACGGAGAATGGGCGGGCGGATGAGCCCGCGATGTCCGGGTCAGAATGCCGGAGGCATCCTGCCGTGATCATGCACAACAAGTTGGCGAGGCGGTCAGAAGAGGGAGAGCTGGCGGTCGTCGCCGTCGCGCCTTGGCGCGGGCGCGGAGGAATTGTCCGGGGGCTGTCGCAGGTATTTCGAGACCGCGACGTCCGATACATGCAACATGCGGGCGATCTGGTTTACAGGCAAGCCCTTCCTCCGAAGGGAGTGGGCAAGCCATGGCCGGGCGGTGGGCACGCGGGTCACTTCCCGCGGCCGGAAGGTGCTGAGCGCGCGCAGCTTCTCGGCGCCCACCAGGGCCTCGGCCTCGCTGCGCCCCTTCGGATCCTGCGCCCAGTAGAGCCGCGATCCGCCGAAGCGCAGCAGGAACTCGACCGCGAGATCGTGGCCGAGCGCATCGACGTAGGGCGTGACATGGGCAGGAGGACGCGGAAGGCTCACCCCTTCCCCTCCCCGTCCAGAATGATCCCGGCGCGATCGGCCCAGGCCTTCAGCGCCTGGATCACGTCGCCGATCTGCTGCCAGTCCCGCAGCATGTCCACGTCCGCCGGGACGAAGGACCAGCTCTGCCCGAAGCGGCGCCGGATGAAGGCGTTGAGCCCGTCGCGCCCGGGCTTGTCCAGCGCGCCCGCCGTGCCGAGCTCGGCCCAGAGCACGTGGATGAGACGCAGGTCCGCACGCGGGGCCGCCGGGCGGCGCCCTCCCCTGGGCCGGAAGCCCTGATCCTTCAGCGCGCCCAGCACCAGCTCCAGCTCGCGCTGGCTCATGTCGCGCAGGGACGCCTTGCCCGTCAGGCGCTCCTGCAGCGCCCGGCGGGTGTCCTGGTCGATGCCGAGATCGCGGCAGGCGACATGGATAAGGCGGATCGACGCGGCCATGGCGGGATCAGGCCTTCGCCATGTCGATGGTGACCGCCTGCCACGCCGCCTGGGCATTGTCGCGGCGATAGAAGCGCATGTAGGTCTTCGAGCCCACCACACGGATCGCGTCCTCGATCGCCTTCATCGCCCGCACCCAGCGCTCGTCGTCGAAGTTCAGGCGGCGGAGCGAGAACAGCTCGGCGCGGTTGATCTGCCCTTCCTTGTCGGTGTTGAAGGCGCGCTCGACGATGGTGCGCAGCTCGGGCCGCGCGTCAGAGGCCCAGTCGGTGAGGCACGCGTCGATCACCCTGTCGCAAAGGTCGCGGAACGCCCGCTCGATCGGCTTGGACTGGCCGGAATAGGGTGTCGCCCAGATGACCTTCACGCCCAGCAGCGGCAGCAGACCCGGAATATCCTCGTCGTCGATCTTGAAGCGGAAGCGCGTGGGCGTCCCGCCCGTGATCGCCTTCGCAGCGAACTCCCGCCCGTTGTCGAGCAGCGCGTTCCACGGCACCCCGTAGCGCTCGATCAGGTCCCCCAGTGCCAGCTGCACCGTGTGGCTGTTGGCCGTGACGTCGAGCCGCCAGGCGAGTATCTTGCCCGAGTAGACATCGGAAAAGACCACCATCTGCACGCGCACCGGATCCTTCTCGCCCGGGCAGCGCACGAAGACATCGAACCTGTGATAGTCGCCCTGGACGCATTCGAGCGGCACCATGGCCGACTTGTCGCGGGTCTGGTGCGGGTAATACCGGCGCAGCGCCTCGACGCCCTTGCGGTGGTAGATCAGCACCGGCTCCGAGATCGTCGCCTTGATCCAGGCGCGCACCTGGTGGATCGGCGGCACCGACAGGCCCTCCTTCTCGGCGATCCGCACGGCGCGGTCATAGCAGGATGTGAGAGACGGGCCCGAGAGGCGCAGGAAGTCGCTCTTTACGATGTCGCAGAACGCGGCATTCGCGGCCTTGGGCGCGGACTTCGGCCGCAGGCTCCGCCGATCGACGAGGTAGGCAAGCCAGTCCGCCTGCGCGATGCCCTCAACCCGACCGAACCAGTTCCAGATGGACTTGGCCGCAATGCCTGAGCGCGTGGCGACCGTGGTCACCGCAAGCGAGCGGGTCATGCCTGCGGTCTCGATCTCCTCGACCTCCGCCAGCACGGCGAGGCGCTCACCGGCCTTCTTCTGGGCGGCGGCGGTGGCGCGCTCGTAGTCCGCCCATGCCTCGTCGCGACCGACCGTCTGCTCTTCCGGCGCTTCGGCACGTGCGGTGAGCGCGAGACGCGCCCGCATCGGCAGCAGCGTCCAGTGATACTCGGTTCCGCCGCCGACAGCCTTGCGCCGCCGCGCCTTGCCGGGCCGGCCGCGCCAGTTCTGCCGCGCGGCCATGTCGTTGACCTTGCGCTTGGAGCCCGGCATGTCCGGCAGCCCGGCATCCGCAAGCTCGGCGGCACTCCACCATTCCTGCCTGGGCCCGTCAGCCATTCTGCGCATCCTTGCGCGGCTGGAACATCGCCGTGTTGGCAGGCGTCGGCGTTGACTGCGCATCCAGCTCACGACGCAGCTGATCGCCGCGCTCCTCGAGGAAGCGGTCCCGCGCCACCTTCGGCGCCCGGTCCCAGGCATCGAGCAACCGCGCCAGAGCACGGTCGGCGGGGGACAGAGGCTCGGGCCCCTCCCCCTGCTCTGCCTTCCAGAGCTTGCGCGCCCCGGACGCGTTCTTCGTGCGCCCCTCGGCGAGACAGTCCACGACGTGGTATCGCTCGCCCGTCTCGCTGATCTTGCTGATGTCCTGCAGATCCTTGAGCGTCACCGGGCGCGGCGCAGACCTGAGACGGCGCACTTCATCCGGGCCAAGGCAGGCATCGGCCGCGATCATCCGCCGGACATGGCGGTCGGTCATGCCGAATTTTTCCGCCGTGCTCGTGGCGAATGATACGACGGACATCATGTCCGCCGTATTCCAGCGCTTCGCCACGAGGCCCGCGCCTACCTGCGCTTTCGCCTCAGGATGCAGCCGCTCGTAGACTTCTTTCCTACGTGCCAGGAACACGGCGGTATCCAGCGCGGTCAGCTCTGCCCCGGCGAGGTTGTCGTCGATCTCCATCAGCCGGGCGAAATCGTCCGTGCAGGTCCAGCAGGTGACCTTGATCGTCCCCCCCCCCAGTTGCGGGGCCGCTGCCGGCGGGTTTCCCCCCGCCATAAGCAGGAACTCCCCGCCGCGGTGCTTCACCTTGCGAACGTGGACGGGGTCTTTCATCACGCCCATCTCGGAAATGGATGCCGTCAGTGCGGCGACACCGGCCTCGGACACCGGGCGAAGGCGATCACGCACGACGATCTGGTCGACCCGCAGTTCGGTGACGGACTGGATAATCTCAGTCATTGTCGCGAGGCCCTTTCCTCATCGTTTGATGCCGCTCCCGTCGCTCCGAAGCGACGTCTCTGGCAGCGTCGAGCAAGGCGGTGCCAATGGACCAACCGAGGCGCATGGCAAGGCCGATGCAGGCGAAGGTCAGCAGTATATCGAAGGCATCCATGAGGCTCTCCTTCAGCGGTTTGGCAGTCGATTGCGGGACGGGATGGTGGCCTCGGGCGCCAACGACGTCCCCTGTCCGCGACACGGATTGCAGAGGCGGTTGTGAGGACCCTCGCTCATGAAGGACACGCCACAGCACATGCAGGCCCGCGTCTTCCGAAGCGCGCGACGGGTCAGTTCCTCCACCAGATCCACCGCCTGTGCCCGCGTGATCCGGGGCGCCGAGACGGTCTTGCTGTTTCCATCGAGGACGACATGCCAGCCATCGACGCGCTTGATGCTGAAAGGTCGGATAAGGCTCATTGCAGCCCCCACGCGATGAACAAGGCGCTGACCGCGAAGATCACGAGGGAGATGCACCCGATGGCATCGCCCCAGATGCTGTCCGAAAATCGCTGCTCGACATCCCAAAACTTCGCCCAGGCCGCGCTCAGGGAGGAGATGCGGCGCGGCCTGGACGTGCCGACAGCCCTTCGGGCTGCCGGGGTGACGACCGGTTGTTGGTCCGTGAGTGGAGCGATCGTCACTGTGTCGAATGAGTGCGGGATGGTCTCCAGATGCCTGTTCTGCACCACGCAGCGGAGAAGACGCATCTCGGCGCGCGCCTCCTCTAGAAGCGCTTTCAGTTCCGGACGGAGGTCCGAGCCAATAGGGCAGAACATCAGACTGCGCTCCTCTTCTTTGACTCAGGAGCCGGGCGAGGAATGTCTTGCGGCCATTCAAGGTCTTGCGGCCACGCCCTCGAAAAGAGGCCGAGTGCCTTTTCGTAAGTGTCGGAACGGGGGTTACTCCCCCTCTTTAGGTTCCGAAAAAAGTCCCCCTTGCCGAACAACCGCATGGAGATCGCCCAATGCGTGACGTTTCCGTCGTCCGATAGAAGCTCTGCGAGGCGGAGAAGGTTCTTTTGTGCGCTGCTCATAAGACGATCTAGCCTTACTAGGCCATATCGGCCAAGCCTTCTTAGGCTACACACTGACACACATTTACAGGTTAGCCAACTTAGGCTAACGCTGGCTGATGGATGACCTAGTTTCCGCAATAGAAGCCGCCCTTGAGCGCAAGGGCTTGTCCGCGTCGGCTGCATCACAGCTCGCGGTCGGCAACCCGTCCATGATCAAGAATTTGAAGAACAGACGGACCGATAGAGAGCGCAGTCACCCAGTCGACAACCTAAAGGCGCTCGCAGACGTACTTGATCTCGAGTTCTATTTTGGCCCTCGCCGAGAACCGTCGGTTGTGCACGAAATGGCGGGCGAACTCTTCGCCTTGATTCCGCACTACAGCACCGCACTCCTGTCGGACGACCATGTTCTTGATCTTGCCAAGGGGCCTGACGAACACTTCGCATTTCCGAACGAGTGGTTCTCGAGGGGGCGTTTGAAGCCAGAACAGTGCATTCTGCTCACAGCCCTTAGCGCGAACATGGCTCCGGCTATTTGCGATGGTGATCTAGTGATGGCTGATCGGAATGCGACAGCACTACGAAACGGCAAAGTCTATGCATATCAGATTGAGGAAGACGGGCTCTGCATAGCTAGGCTGGAGTTAGTTCCTGGGCGGGTACTCATAGCACGCAGTGAAAACCCAGACACAGAGAAGTTCCCCCCGAAATACTACTTCAGTGAAGAGATCGAGCTCGTGCAAGCTGGCATTCTTGGCGAAGTGATCTGGTCCGGTCATACTTGGCGGTAGAGGCGGCCCCTATCAACCCCGTCGCCTTGTGGCCCGTGTCGCGCCCAACCTCGAGACAAAGGCATCGCCTCCGCTCTCAGTCGGTCTTTTGGGCCTCTACCACGCGCACAAGGGCAGATATGCGAACTTCCATCACAGGCTCACATTGTGTTTTTGAGGGCGCTAAACCTATGGTGAGGGCGGACGGCCGACTTTGGCTGGCGTCCTGGATGATCGGCAGCGATGCGCATTGTGGGGACACCGTCACTTTGGGCGGAGAGTTGCCTTTCGCTGCGACCTGGACGAACGGCAGCGATGCGCAGTAAACCGCCGCACAGCGCGCCCGTCAGGGCAGGCCCCAGACGGCACAGGAAGTGGATTAGCTTTGCTTCGGCCCACTACGCGAACCCCTATTTTACGAGGTATATTGTGGCCGTCCCTCAACTCAGACGTCCTAGCATCCACAAATTTTTATAGAGTCGAACAGGATTGAAGCAGAATTCGAAACGCCCCGCTTCGACCGCCCGCTCAAGTGCCGCTGCGGATGAATGCTGGTGCATACTTGCAACGGTCAATTCTAATGTATGCTGAACGCGGGTAGCCAACGTCGGTTTTATGCACTTTTTTGACGCCTAAGCAGATCAGATTCCTTTCGATCGAGATCGAGCAAGCACCAAGACAGATAAACGAGGAAAATTTTTTGGCCGACTTAACCATTAGAACGCTAGTTGATCGAGTCAGCGAAGGCGACATCCGAATTCCTGCTTTTCAGAGGGACTTTGTCTGGGATCCCGACCAAGTCGCATTTCTCGTTGATAGCGTTTACAAGAATTTCCCAATTGGAACCATTGTCTTTTGGCAGACAGATCAGCGTTTAGCCACCGAGAAAAAGCTTGGCTCCTTTTAGCTACCCGAGCCAAAGAAAGACTATCCGGTCAATTACGTTCTGGATGGGCAGCAGAGGCTCACCAGCCTTTTTAGTGTTTTCCAGAATGAACTGAAACCTAATGATTCCTCATGGGTGCCTATTTACTTTGATTTAGAGGCTGCAAATAATCCACAAGACACGTCATTTTTCGCATTGGATCCCTCTGAGGTCGACCCCACAAGGCACTTCCCAATAAACACTTTCTTTGACACGGTCGCGTACCGAAAGGCGACCAAGGAATTAGATGACGAAACCGCCGCGATAATTGATAAAATTCAGGAGAAATTCAAAGAATACACTATTCAGAACCAAACTTTCGAAATGCAAGATCGAAATGAAGTTGCAATTGTATTTGAGAGAATAAATAGGGCTGGTACGGAGCTCGATCTATTCGAACTCCTAGCTGCTTGGAGCTGGTCGGACGACTTCGATCTCATTGACAAATTCAGAGATCTTCAAGACAGAATAGCTGAGCACGGGTATGAGGAGCTGACGGAGGAGCGTGACCTTCAACTGAGAACCTGCGCAGCGGTAATTACGGGTGAGACCTCCCCCAACAAAATCCTTGATCTGCAAGGCGAAGACATTCGCGCTCGATTTGTAGAAATTGAGGCCGGCATCATTGGTGCAATCGACTTTCTAAAGAGAGAGCTCGGGGTTGCGCATTATAAGATGTTGCCCTTCCCGGGCATCATTGTTCCTTTGAGTACTTTTTTCGCTACGACTGCTGCTGATAGAGCCAACTATACCGATCGACAACGTGAAAAAATTATTCAATGGTTTTGGAGGTCGGTGTTCTCGAGGCGTTTTTCCTCCGATGTTTCGGAAAGGCAGGCTAGCGATATCCGCGATATGCGAGCGTTAAAAGCGGACGAGAGTCATGATTTCAGATTCCCGAATTTTGAGATAAAATTCGATTTTCGAAAGTCTAGGTTCTCCGCGGGAACCGCAAACTCGAAGTCGCTAGTTCTCATGCTTGCGAATAGGCAGCCTAGATCCTTCTTGAGTGGGGCAAAGATTGATCCAAGCAAAGTCCTCAAGAAGGGGAGCCGACACGAGTTCCACCACATATTTCCCCGAAAGTTTCTTGAAGGGAAGGGTTACGAACCTCGCGATATAAACTCGCTCTCCAATATTTGCTTTCTGACAAGAAGTGACAATAATACGATTAGAGCTAAGTCTCCAAAAGACTATTTTCAGCAAATGTCGGAAGCCAATAGGAATACATACCTCAGCGAAGCACTGTGCGACTATGGGGATAAGGACCTGACTTTCGAGGATTTCTTAGATCTTCGAACCGAGCGGCTGACAGCTCTTGCGTACACGTTGGCAGGTGTGGAGAAAAAATGAACACAACATGACCGCTTCCTGCCCAAGTGGCGCAATTTTTCGGAACCTGGCAAGGCCTTTCTATTGCAGCTGACGCCAGGCTCCACTCGTGCCTGACAGGACCGGTAGCTTAGGGCTGGGACCGGTCATCCGCCGCGCCTGGCGCGACGGTCGGCTCTGGGCCGGAAGCGTCGAGCGGCGCAGCCATAGTGATCTCTCCGGAGCGCCGCGGCGCCGCATGTGGGCTTCGAGCCCAAACCACCGAATGTTGCACTGCACACCAACGTCTACTCTTGGCTCTTGGCTCTTGGCTCTTGGCTCTTGGCTCTTGGCTCTTGGAGCAAAAACGTAACAAAATCAATTACTAGACCGCATGGTTTGATTTTGAAGAATGTGTCATTCAAATCGAACCTAGGATACAACCGCTGAGAAACATTGCGGATCGTCTGTGCCAGCTTAGCCGAACGTCACTGGATTGACAGATCGAGCCTGAACCCGGTCGTCGCGCCACTGTCGGCATCGTTGCCCATCTGATAGACGCGAATCGTGTAACTGCCGTTGTCGGGAAGGTCGACGGTGGCTGTGTTGCCGTCCATCGAGCCATTGTAGATCGCGACGCCATCGCTGCCCGGCGGCAGGATATTGAAGTAGATCGTGCCGTTTCCGTTCGAGTCGACCACGGTCAACTCCGCAAACAACTCCTGTCCGGCGCGCGCCGCGAGGCGATAATCCATATACTCGTCGCCGATGATCGTGCCGCTGACGTTGGTTCCGAAGTTGCCCGGTTCAAACCTGACATCGGCCGACATCTGGGCCAAGGTCGGGCTGCCGGCGGCCAACGCCACCATAAGCCCGACGGCAAGATGCGCGCGCATGATCAATTCTCTCCATCCATCATGAAATCAAGAGCATACCCGTTCTGCCAAGCATAGCTTGCGCCGCCTTGGTTCGACAGGATTTCGCCATCTGCAAGTACGAACGTGTCAGCTCCGATCAATACCCCGGAGCCTGCAGCGCCGTCGATGACAAGCTGCCACGAAGCCCCCGAACCATCGGCCGTTCCGCTGAGATCAGTGAGAGCATCGTCAGAGATAGTCCCCTCACAGGCCCCGTTTGCATAGATTTTGCCAAGGTAGCTGAGCACACACGTGCCCGTCACCGAGTCATCGTCGCTGGCTTGTGCGGCAATGGCCGTCGCCGTCAGCGAAAACGCGGCGGCGAGAGCGAAAGTGTTCCTGCTCACAGTTGATCCTTTCAGCTAACGTGATGTTGCACCTACAAGAGATTATCCGACGATTGTGACTTCGCAACCTTCTTTAGAGACGACTTCGACCGAGGCGCCCTAAACCACCAAATGCTGTATTGGGATCAGGTGAAGCGCGACAAGAGGAACTGCCGATTGCAACGCCGCTATGCTGCGAATAACATGAAAGCATAGCTAAGCTGGAAAAAACACATGCACATTGATCTTATCCATGCGTTCATCGCAGCGGTGCTGATCCTTGGAACGCTGTTCGTGCTACGTAAGATGAGGGTCACAAAAGCGGAGGGCGATAGATCGTTCGACTGGCGCGTGTTTGTCGCGGTCTTCGCGGTCATGTTCTTGTTCAACATGCTCTGGCCCTCCGGGCCATGACCGGCTGCGCTCGTCGTCCAACCCCATTGCAGTCGCCGGACTACCACTCAAGTCACCTAAAAAAGGACTTCGCCATGACCCGGATACTTACCGCAACATTCGTGCTGACCCTTCTTGCAGCCTGCGTCGAAGACGACAATTTCGTCTACGAGAGCGACATCTCTGAGGCGAATATCAACACCGAGTGCCCGGTCGATGTCTCCGAGGCCGACCGAGCGAATTACCCGGCATGCCAGTGAGTAACGGTCCGAGGTCGCGGTGAAGGCTCCTGAGGCCACTGTAGTTCGGACCATGCCCGCGCGTGTGCGTCGAGGCGGGACGGTATCGGTAGATGGAATGCCTGTTCTGAGATAGCATGACCCTGTCCTCATCGAACGACAACGCGACCGCAACCACCCGGCCCGGCGCATGGATCGCGTTCTGCGTCGTCTCGCTGTTTTTCCTGTTCGAATTTGTTGCGCGGATCGAGCCGTCCCTCGCCTCAAACGACATCGCGGCCTGGTTCGGCCTTGGCCGCGGCGGCTTCGGCACGTTGTCGAGTGTCTTCTTCTGGGTCTATGCGCCGATGCAGCTTGTCGTCGGACTTGTCCTGGACCGGTACGGGCCACGCCGCTTCGTTGTGCCGGCAATCCTGACCCTTTCGGCCGGGGTGGCGCTCTTTGCGCTTACATCCAGCCCGGTCCTTGCCGCGGTCGGCCGGTTCCTGACCGGACTAGGCGCGTCCTTCGGCTTCGTCGGCGCTCTCTACGTCATCAATCACTGGTTCGCACCGTCCCGCTTTGCGGTCCTCTCCGGGGCCGTCAATGCGATAGGTATGCTGGGCACGGCCATCGGGGCCGTGGCCCTGACCGGCATGATCGAACAGGCCGGGTGGCGTCCTGTCTTCTTCGCGACGGCCTCAGCCGGAACGGCACTGTTCGTCGTGGCTCTCTTCACCCTGCGCGACCCGAAAGACCTGGCTGCGGAAACTCAGCCGCTTCTCACGCCGCTCCGCCTGATTGCCCGCGAGGGGCGCATCTGGTGGATCGCCATTTTGGGCGCGCTCTACTACATGCCGGTCAACGTCTTCGGCGGGCTCTGGGGCGAGGCAGAACTGACAGCTGACCACGGCCTGACAGCGATGAACGCGGAGACAGCAATTTCCATGATTTTTTGGGGCATGGCGCTTGGCTCAGTCGCGGCCGGCTGGCTGTCGGATCACCTCGGCCATCGAAAATGGATCATCGTGTCGAACGCAGCCCTGGCCGCAGCGTTCTACAGTGTGGCAATCTACTCGGACAGCACTTCCGAGCTCTTCATGTCGGCCATGCTGTTCATGGGCGGGCTGACGGGCGGTGCGCAGATGCTGACCTTCGCCGCCGCGAAGGAAGGTCACTCAAAAGATATCAGTGGCACCGCCATCGCATTCGTGAACATGGTCGGGATCGGCGGTGCGCTGATCTTTCAGCCTCTCGTTGGGGTGCTAATCGACATGAACGGCGGCGCATTCGAAACAGCTCTGCTCACCATCCCGGCTTGCCTGCTGGTGAGCGCAGCCATGGGTCTGGCGATGAAAGAGGTGCGCCATAAGGACCACACCGACGCGCAGTTGTGAGTTTTTTTGGTGAAGAGTAGAAAGAGCAGCCGTTGGCGCATCCGCATCGAAAGCCCGCTCCGTCCGCGAAGCGTGAGTTCGCCTATGCTTCGTCTTCGCAACCGCGGCGTATGACCGGTCTTGGGAAGCTGCGGATGACGGTAGGACGGGCGTCGGGAAAGGGCCGGAAGCGTCGAGCAGCGCCGCCATGGTGATCTCTCCGGAGCGCCGCGGCGCCACATGTGGGCTTCGAGCCCAAAGAGGCCTTTCACGGTGAGGTGGACCGACTATATAGCGTCTCTATGCAGCGCAATCGCTATCACCATCTGGGCTGGTTTCACGGCATCGAACTTTTTGAAGCCTCATTCAGCAATCAGACTTTCGCCCGCCACGCTCATGAAGGCTTTGCCATCGGTGCGATCGGAGAGGGCGCGGGTGGATACCAATGCCGGGGTGAAAGCATGGTGCTGCCCGCCGGGTCGCTGTCGCTTATGAACCCCGATGAACCCCATACCGGCCGCGCAGCGGCAGGTCGTGTGCGATACAATATGCTCTATGCTCCGGAGACGGCGGTGCGCGCGGTGCTCGGTCTGCGTGACTTGCGGGGCTTTGCCGAGATCGCTCCGCAGGATCGAGGGTTGAGGCTGACAAGGGCGCTGGCGCGGTTGTCGCGGTGCCTCAACAATCCGACAGAATATGCTGGCCGACTGGAGGCTGAAGAGGCTGTGCATGCGGTGCTGGCACAGGCTTTCGCGCATTACGGCGGTGCCGAATTGCGGCAGTCGGGTCGCGAACCCGCCGCCATTCGCGCCCTGCTGGAGCGGATCGAGGCCGGTGTCGCGGATGGCGAGAGCCTGAGCCTGTCCGATCTGGCCGAGCAGGTTGGATTAAATCCTTCCTACCTGATCCGAAGCACCACCCGAGCCACGGGCCTGACACCGCATGGCCATGTTCTGCGGGCGCGCGTCGATCTGGCACGCCGCCTGCTGCTGGACGGCACGCCTGCCGCTGAGGCAGCCATTGCTGCCGGGTTCTGCGATCAGGCGCATCTGATCCGGCAGTTCCGTCGCCACTACGGTGTGACGCCGGGCGCTCTGATCCGGCACTGAAGGTCAATTTCGTCCAATCCCACCTGGCAACCGGTGTGACATGGCAGGTCCCAAAAAGGATACAGCTATGTCACATAAACCTGTTCTCATTTTGGACGAAACCCTGCCCACCGGCCTGAAGGCCAATTTCGCCGCCGTCCTGGGCATGAGCCTGGGGCAACTGCGCCCCGAGCTGGTCGGTGCCCACACCACCACGAGGGACGGTCAGGTGCTGAACGGAATCACGACGGTTGCGCTCCCGGTGCTCGGTGCCTCGGCGGCCGACCTGCCGACGCTGTTTGCCGCTGCATCTGACCTTCCGCTGCGGCTGGCTTACATGCGCGCGGCCTTCGAGGCCCACGACTATGCGGATTATTCCGCGCGCATCGCTGCTGCGCCGCTGGCGGGTCACGCGCCGCAGGCAATCCTGCTGGCCGGGCCTCGAAAGGCTGTGGACCGGATCTGCGGTAGCCTGCCGTTGCTTCGCTGATGCCGCCGCTGGAGACGCTGTTGGCCATGTGCTGCTTTGCGCTGGCGTCCGCGGCGACGCCGGGGCCGGTCAATATCATCGGCGCAATGACGGGCGCGACGCATGGAGCGCCACGGGCTCTGCGCTTCGTAAGCGGTGCGACAGCCAGCTTCATCGCGCTGCTTGTGATTGTCGGAAGCGGGATGCTGATCGGAACCGAGTGGGTCTTGGCACTCGCATGGCCGATGACCCTTGCTGGTTCCGCCTATCTCTTGTGGATGGCATGCGGGCTGCTTCGTGGCGGTGGCGGAAACCCTGCGGACAGTGACCCCAGCATTCCCGGCTTCTGGTCCGGGGTCGTGGTGCAGGGGCTTAACCCGAAAGCCTGGCTTGCGGTGTTCTCATCAATCTCGACCTTCGTGCTGCCACTAGAGGACCGCACCACCGGAATGGCCGTTTTCACCATCCTGTTTGGTGCGATCTGCTGGTTGTCCCTGGCAGCTTGGGCATGGGGCGGAGCTCGGATCTGACAAAGCCAGATGCGTGTGTTCAACGGCATCATGGCACTGATCCTCGCTTTGTCGGTCGCGTGGATGCTGGTGCAAGCCGCACCCTAACTGTCCGCTTTGTCCTCAAAGTGTGAGTTCGCCCATGCTTCGGCTTCGCAACCGCGCCGAATGACCGGTCTTGGGAAGCTGTGGATGACGGTAGGACGGGCGTCGGGAAAGGGCCGACACCAGGCATGTCTGTGAGCGCTGAAGATGTAAGGCTCGGCAGATAGACTTCCGCGACTAAAACGGGTCCCACTTGGCGGAAACCGCCACGCAGGTGTATACCAACCCATGTGACTGTCATCGTTTGAGAAATCCTCAAGTGGGACGGCTGATGGAGAAGTGGGCGGGGTGGGTCCCAGTTCCTGGACCTCGCGAACGCCTCAAACGCGC
>NZ_JAATOS010000381.1:0-3804 GCF_011806505.1 Salipiger sp. HF18
GCAGACGCGTCGCCACAGGCTTCGTCTTCCCGACAGCCTGCGCCCGGACGCGGATCTCTCCTTCTTCCTCGGACAGGCGCTGAAGCGGCCGCAGTCGGTCTCGGCGCTGGCCCCCTCCTCGGCGCGGCTGGCCGAGGCGATGGCCTCGCTGGTGCCCGAGGGCAGCGGCCCGGTGGTCGAGCTCGGCCCCGGCACCGGCAAGATCACCCGACAGATCCTTGCCCATGGCGTGGCGCCCCGCGACCTGCACCTGCTCGAGATCAACGACGATTTCGTCACCCTCCTGCAGGAGCGCTTCCCCGAGGTGAGCGTGCACGCCTGCGGTGCCGAGGCGATGGCCGGGCTCGGCCTGCCGCCGCTGCGGGCGGTGGTCTCGGGCCTGCCGCTTCTCTCGTTCCCGGTGCCCCTGCAGGCGCGGATCCTGCGCGCGGCCTTCCGCCAGCTCGCGCCGGGCGCGCCCTTCATCCAGTACACCTACGGCCCCGCGGTGCCGGTGCCGCCACGGCTGATGAAGGCGCTCCGGCTCCGCGCCATCCGCCGCGCGGTGATCTGGGGCAACCTGCCCCCGGCGCAGGTGCTTACCCTGCACCGCCATGTGGCCTGAGCCCCGTAAAACGGTGTCGAAAGGCCGGATGTTAACGGTATCCCTTGGTATACATCCTTGCCTTTCCCGTGCCATGGCGTAAGAGATTGCCCGACCGCGTTCAAAGGAGGTTCCCTTGACCCAGACCCGCACCGAAACCGACAGCTTCGGCCCGCTCGAGGTACCCGCAGACAAGTACTGGGGCGCCCAGACGCAGCGCTCGATCCTGAACTTCCCCATCGGCTGGGAGAAGCAGCCGGTGCCGATCATCCGCGCGCTCGGCGTCGTCAAGAAGGCCTGCGCCGAGGCCAACAGGTCGCTGGGAACGCTCGAGCCCGAGCTCGCCGACGCGATCATGGCGGCGGCTCAGGAAGTGATCGACGGCAAGTTCGACGACAACTTCCCGCTGGTGGTCTGGCAGACCGGGTCGGGCACCCAGTCGAACATGAACGCCAACGAGGTGATCTCGAACCGCGCCATCGAGATGCTGGGCGGCGAGATGGGCTCTAAGAAGCCCGTGCACCCGAACGACCACTGCAACATGGGCCAGTCGTCGAACGACACCTTCCCGACCGCGATGCACGTGGCCATTGCCATGCAGGCCCGCGACGTCCTGCTGCCGGGCCTCAGGAAGCTGCACGCGGCGCTTGATGCGAAGTCCAAGGAATTCAAGGACATCATCAAGATCGGCCGGACCCACACCCAGGACGCTACCCCGCTGACGCTGGGTCAGGAATTCTCGGGCTATACCCATCAGGTCAAGAAAGGCATCGAGCGCGTCGAAGCCTGCCTGCCCGACATCTACGAGCTCGCGCAGGGCGGCACCGCCGTCGGCACCGGCCTCAACACCCAGAAGGGCTGGGCCACCATGGTCGCCGGCAACATCGCCGCGATCACCGACCTGCCCTTCGAGACCGCGCCCAACAAGTTCGAGGCCCTCGCCGCGCATGACGCCATGGTGATGTTCTCGGGCGCGCTCAAGACCGTGGCCGCCTCGCTCTTCAAGATCGCCAACGACATCCGGCTGCTTGGCTCCGGCCCGCGCTCGGGTCTGGGCGAGCTGATCCTGCCCGAGAACGAGCCCGGCTCGTCGATTATGCCCGGCAAGGTGAACCCGACCCAGGCCGAGGCGCTGACCATGGTCTGCGCCCATGTCATGGGCAACGACGCCGCCGTCGGCATGGCGGGCTCGCAGGGGCACTTCGAGCTCAACGTCTACAACCCGATGATGAGCTACAACGTGCTCCAGTCGATGCAGCTGCTGGGCGACTCGGCCTCGGCCTTCACCGACAACATGGTGTCCGGCATCCAGGCCAACGAGGCGCGGATCGAGAAGCTGATGAAGGAATCGCTGATGCTGGTGACGGCACTGGCTCCGACCATCGGCTACGACAACGCCACCAAGGTCGCCAAGACCGCCCACAAGAACGGCACCACCCTGCGCGAGGAAGCCATCGCGCTCGGCTTCGTGGACGAAGAGACCTTCGACCGCGTGGTCCGTCCCGAGGACATGATCGGCCCGAAGGGCTGATCCGCCGCACGGCGCCAGTTGCGGGAGCGGGCCTTCGGGTCCGCTCCCTTGCGTTTCGGCGGCGTTAATCGGCTGGGAGTACCATGGTTTTCCTGATGGCGGTCTCGGCGGGTTTCACGGTGGATGCAGAAAAATACCTCTCCGCGCGTCGGACCCTTCGCGCTGCTGCGTATCACCCGCAGAGTGTGGTGCGTGGCCGGTTCAGGCGCGGCGGGGTCCCTCAGGTCCCCGACACGCCCCCGGACCGATGCGCCGGAATCGCGTGCATGACCAGGTCCGCCGTCCCAGGCGGCGCAGGTCCGGTGCGGGATCTCCCGCCGCCGCCCGTTCCCCGCGGCGGCCGGAGCCGGCGGTTCCGTCATTTCTTGCAATACTCGGCTTGCATTTGTCCCTATTGCGAAACAAAGCGAGCGATCTAGGTTTGACTGCCATGAGCAAGGTGATCAATCTAAACAAGGCCCGCAAAGCCCGCGCCAAAGCCGAACAGAAGGCTCGCGCGGACGAGAACGTCATCCTTCACGGTCGCAACAAGGCCGAGAAGACCCGCGACAAGGTGCAGTCCGAAAAGACAGCCCGCGATCTGGATGCGCACAGGCTCGACGAATGAGCGGACGCCCGGTCAAGCACTCGCTCAGCCTGCGCGGCCACCGCACGTCGGTGTCGCTCGAAGAGCCGTTCTGGGACGAGTTCCGCGCCATCGCGCGCTCGGAAGGCAAAGCGCTCAACGCGCTCGCCGCCGAGATCGACGAGACCCGCGGGCTCGAGGCCGGGCTGGCTTCGGCGATCCGGGTCTATGTCCTGCAGCACGTCAAGGCGCGGGTCGACAGCTGAGCCGCGTGACCTGAGGACTCGTCCACCCGGTCCCGAATGAAACACCCGGCCGAGTTGGCGCGCCGGGTGATGTCTCTTCTTCGATGAGGAAATGCGGGGCCCTCCCCCTGGGCTCAGGCGCCGGCGAGCTTCTTCTCGCGGGCCTCGCGCAGCCGGGCGAAATCGTCGCCGGCATGGTAGCTCGAGCGGGTGAGCGGCGTTGCCGAGACCATCAGGAAGCCCTTGCCGAAGGCCGCCTTCTCGTACGAGGCAAACTCCTCGGGGGTCACGAAACGGTCCACCGCGTGGTGCTTCGACGTCGGCTGCAGGTACTGGCCGATGGTCAGGAAATCCACGTCGGCGGCGCGCATGTCGTCCATCACCTGCCGCACGCCCTGCGCATCCTCGCCGAGGCCGACCATGATGCCGGACTTGGTGAAGATCGACGGGTCGATCTCCTTGACCCGTTGCAGGAGCCGCAGCGAGTGGAAGTAGCGCGCGCCGGGCCGCACCGACGGGTAAAGCCCGGGCACGGTTTCAAGGTTGTGGTTGAACACGTCGGGACGGGCCCGCACCACAATCTCGAGCGCCTCGGGGGTGCACTTCAGGAAGTCGGGCGTGAGGATCTCGATGGTGGTCCCGGGCGAGCGGTGACGCACGGCGCGGATGGTCTGGGCAAAATGCTCGGCGCCGCCATCCTCGAGGTCGTCGCGGTCGACGCTGGTGATCACCACGTGGTTGAGGCCGAGCTTCTGCACCGCGTCGGCGACGCGGCCGGGCTCGAACACGTCGAGCGTGTCCGGGCGGCCGGTGGCGATGTTGCAGAACGAGCATCCGCGCGTGCAGATGTCGCCCATGATCATCATCGTCGCGTGGCCCT
>NZ_JAATOS010000382.1:0-3803 GCF_011806505.1 Salipiger sp. HF18
TCTTCCAGGCCAGCTCGTCCGAGCCCCTTTTCACCACACTTGTCCTTCCCCTCTCACACACCCCCTCCTTGGCCTTTGCCTCCCCCTTCGACGCCGAGCGCTGCGACATCTACACCGACGTCGACGGCGTCTACACCACCGACCCGCGGATCTGCGAGAAGGCCCGCAAGCTCGACAAGATCGCCTTCGAGGAGATGCTCGAGCTCGCCTCGCTTGGGGCCAAGGTGCTGCAGACCCGTTCGGTCGAGCTGGCAATGCGCTACAATGTGAAGCTGCGGGTGCTCTCGAGCTTCGAGGAACAGTCCGACGAGGCCGGAACGCTCGTCTGCGACGAGGAGGAAATCATGGAACTGAATGTTGTCTCCGGGGTCGCCCATTCCCGCGACGAAGCCAAGATGACCCTGATCTCGGTCGCCGACCGTCCGGGCATCGCCGCCGCCATCTTCACGCCGCTCTCCGAGTCCGGCATCAACGTTGACATGATCGTGCAGAACATCTCGGAAGATGGCCGCACCGACATGACCTTCTCCTGCCCCACCAACCAGGTGGCACGCGCGGAGGAAGCGCTGAAGAAGGCCAAGGACGCGGGCCACATCAACTTCCACGACCTCGTGGCGGACACCAACGTCTGCAAGATCTCTGTGGTCGGCATCGGCATGCGCTCGCACACCGGCGTGGCCGCCAAGATGTTCAAGGTGCTCTCGGACGAGGGCATCAACATCAAGGTCATCACCACCTCCGAGATCAAGATCTCGGTGCTGATCGACCGCAAGTACATGGAACTGGCGGTGCAGTCGCTGCACGACGCCTTCGACCTCGACAAGGCCGCCTGACCTGCCGCGACGGGCGCGCCCCTGGCCCGCCCGTCGCCGCCCCTCCGCGCCACGCTGCTCGTGGCGACGCACCCTGCCCCCCTTGCCGCTGGTGCAGACAACCTCCCCGATACACGAACCTCACGCCGCCTCGGAGACGCGCAGCAGGGACATCCCCCTGTGGTAGAATGCCGTTTATCCTTCCCCTTCCCCCCGTCCCTCGCCTATAGGTGGCGTGCCAGACCAAGGAAAACCGGCCCATTCCATGATTGACCGCTCGGAAAGTGAAAGCCGCAAGCTGCTTGTGCGCCTCCGTGACACGATGGCCGAAGAGGCCGCCGGTCAGGAGCGGCTCGACAAGATCACTCATCTGACCGCGGATTCGATGGGGACCGAGGTGTGCTCGGTCTACCTCTTCCGCGACGATGACACGCTGGAGTTGTGCGCCACCGAGGGCCTCAAACAGGAGGCCGTGCACCGCACCCGCATGAAGCTGGGAGAGGGCCTCGTCGGGCGCGTGGCCCGCACCGGCAAGATGGTGAACACCGCCGATGCCCCGTCCGAGCGCGGCTTCCGCTACATGCCCGAGACCGGCGAGGAGATCTTCTCGAGCTTCCTCGGCCTGCCGATCCAGCGCCTCGGCGAGAAGCTGGGCGTGCTGGTGGTGCAGACCAAGGACAAGCGCGAGTTCACCCACGACGAGATCTACGCGCTCGAGGTGGTGGCCATGGTGCTGGCCGAGATGGCCGAGCTCGGCGCCTTCGTCGGCGAAGGCGCGGCGCTGAAGGCGCGCCACACCCAGCCCACGATGATCCGCGGCATCACCGGGCAGGAAGGCACCACCGAGGGCCACGTCTGGCTGCACGAGCCCCGCGTCGTGGTGACCAACCTCGTGACCGAAGACCCGCAGCGCGAGCGCGACCGCCTGCGCACGGCGGTGGAACAGCTGCGCGTGGGCGTCAACGAGATGCTCGAGGGCGCCAGCGGCGAGCAGCTCGAGGTGCTCGAGGCCTACCGGATGTTCGCCAACTCCAAGGGCTGGCGCAACCGCATGGAAGAGGACATCGACCGGGGTCTCTCGGCCGAGGCCGCGGTCGAGAAGGAGCAGTCCGTCGCGCGCGCCCGCATGTCACAGGTGGCCGATCCCTACCTGCGCGAGCGGCTGCACGACCTCGACGACCTGTCGAACCGGCTGCTGCGCATTCTCACCGGACAGGGCCGCGAGACCGGCGCCGAGATGCCCGCCGACCCGATCCTCGTCGCCCGCAACATCGGCCCGGCCGAGCTGCTGGACTACGGCCGCCGGCTCAAGGGCATCGTGCTCGAGGAAGGCTCCGTCGGCAGCCACGCCGCCATCGTCGCCCGCGCGCTCGCGATCCCGCTAGTGATCCACGCGCAGCGCATCACCAACGAGGCGCTGAACGGCGACCACATCATGGTCGACGGCGACCACGGCATCGTCCACCTGCGGCCTGACGACAGCGTGGTCAGCGCCTTCCGCGACAAGATCGCGATGCAGGCGCAGGCGCAGGAGCGCTACACCTCGATCCGCCAGAAGCCCGCGACCTCGCTCTGCGGCAAGCGCGTCACGCTGTTCATGAACGCGGGCCTGCTGGCTGACCTGCCCTCGCTGCCGACCTCGGGCGCCGAGGGCGTGGGGCTGTTCCGCACCGAGCTGCAGTTCCTGATCCGCAATCAGATGCCGCGCCGCAAGGAGCTGGTCGAGACCTACAAGCGGGTGATGGATGCGGCCGGCGACAAGCCGGTGGTGTTCCGTACCCTCGACATCGGCTCGGACAAGGTGCTGCCCTACATGAAGCCCAACGACGAGCCCAATCCGGCGCTCGGCTGGCGGGCGATCCGGGTCGGGCTCGACAAGCCGGGCGTGATGCGGATGCAGATCCAGGCGCTGCTGCGCGCCGCCGATGGCCGACCGCTGTCGGTGATGTTCCCCTTCGTGGCGCAGTACGAAGAGTTCCGCGCCGCCCGCGACGAGGTGCAGAAGGCGGTCGCCATCGAGCGCAAGCTCGGTCGCGCGGTGCCCGAGAAGATCACCATCGGCACCATGCTCGAAACCCCGAGCCTCGCCTATGCCTCGAAGAAGTTCTTCGAGGACGTGGAGTTCATCTCCATCGGCGGCAATGACCTCAAGCAGTTCTTCTTCGCCGCAGACCGCGAGAACGAGCGGGTGCGGCGGCGTTACGACACGCTGAACGTCAGCTTCCTGACCTTCCTCGAGGGCATTGTGCAGCGATGCTCTGAGTCCGGCACGCCGCTCAGCTTCTGCGGCGAGGATGCGGGCCGCCCGATCGAGGCGGTCTGTCTGGCCGCCATCGGGCTGCACAAGCTGTCGATGCGCCCGGCCTCCATCGGGCCGGTGAAGAGCCTGATCATGCGCACAGACCTCGACGCGCTTTACGACGTGATCTGCGACGCCCGCGAACGCGGCGAGCAATCCGTGCGCGAGTCGGTGCTCGAATACCTGCGCTGGAACGGCTGAGCCCCGCAAGCAACTGCGGCTTGCGGCAGGGCGGATCGCGACGGCTGATGGCAGACGAAGCCTGCGGGCTGCAGGGGCGCGACAGCCTGACCGGTCCCAATCGGTTGACCCGTCGCAAGCAGTCAAACGGCTGCTGGCGGTTAAGTGGCTAGAAGCCGCCGACTGATCGCGAGCAGGCTCCCGCTCGAAACGGTTGGACGGCTGAAAGCGGCTGACCCTTCGCAAGCGGCTGACGGACAGCAATCCGCAGGGCGGTCCCAAACCCTGGTCCTGCCGCAAGGGTCCACGCGGTTTCAAACGGCTGACCGATACCAGCCTCCAGGCCCTCAGGTCACACCACGGCGCCTGCCCCAACCGCCCGATCCGACCCGCCGGACCGCCCGGCCGAACCGGGTTTCCCCGGCGGCCGGACGCCACTGTTCCGAAACGTGCCACGCGCCGTTCTGGCGACTGACACTGCCCGCGCGTTTTGCGCGGGGTAAGCCCCCTCG